>JAJXWL010000155.1 GCA_021781625.1 bacterium | reverse complement strand
CGATTTTATTTTCTGATGTTCAAGGCTTTACAAGTATTTCCGAAAAACTTACTCCCGAAGAGTTGACGGCACTGTTAAACCGTTACCTGTCTGCCGTGACGTCGGTGATTTATGAAATGGGCGGCACGATCGACAAATACGAAGGTGATGCCGTGATTGCGTTTTGGAATGCCCCCTTGGATTTGCCTGACCACGCGCGTCAAGCTGTGTTAGCCTCCTTGGAATATCAACGGCGCTTAGAGGCCCTCCAGTCCGAGTTAACCCAAATGTCAGGGGGGCACCCCGTCAAAGCCCGGATTGGCCTGAATACAGGACCGGTAGTCATAGGCAACATGGGCTCCCAACAGCGCTTCAACTATACTTTTTTTGGCGATGCGGGCAACTTGGCGTCACGCTTAGAAGGCTTGAACAAACAATTTGGAACCTATTTGATGGTCTCGGAGTTTACCAAGCAGGCGGTGGGCTCTTTACCGGGGGTCGTGTTTCGGGAACTTTCTCGGGTAGCGGTCGTAGGCAAATCTGAACCTGTCACCGTCTATGAGCCTCTCAGAGAACGGGAATTCCAGGCAAAGGCTGAAACGTTGAAGGTTTTTGACCAAGGGCGGGAAAAGTTTTATGAGGGGAAGTTTGAGGAAGCTTTACAGCTGATGGAAACGATTGCTACCCAAGATGCTCCCGCCGCAAAATATGTCGAGAAACTGAAGCAGTTGAGGGAAGCTCCCCCTGCTTCTTGGAATGGTGTCTGGTTGGCGACCGAAAAGTGAGCTGATCCATAAGTGAGCTGATCAATATTGAGGGAGGACGGTTTATGCCGGCTTTAGATTCGTTGGCCCAGCGAAAGAGGGGCGCGGGAGAGGTGAGTCTTGTTCTAGGGGCTACCTTTTTCCTTTCGTTTTATGTGCAGTTTATTCTCTTAGATCGAGTGAAAAGCGTGGTGCTGGCTCACCTGAGCAACTTTGCCGCGAAAGGTCTTCAAAAAGCTGGGCTAATCGGCACCGTTTTGCATTCTTTTCGTCCCCTGGACTGGGCCGTCCTTGGGGCTTTAGCGGCCCTTTTAGTGTTTTTGATCGTCAGGCAAATTCAAAAACGAACCTTTAGTCATTTCTTAGCGTTTGTCCTCGAGGATGAGCGCCGAGTTGCTGTCTTTCTCATTTTTCTGGTTTTTCTGTTTTTTAAGCCTTTGTTGGCTCCTGGTGAGCCGTATTTTCAAGATGCCCCGTCACACACCTCGCGGGCCTGGTTTACTTACCTGAACTTTAAACAAGGGTACAGCTGGCCCCTGTGGACGAACTACTACCACAACGGGTTTGCCTTATTTTCACACTATGGCTTTCTTCTGTACGTTCTGATCGGGGCCTTGAACTTGATTGTGGGCAATATTTTCCTTTCAACAAAACTGGTGATGTTCGCCTTTTGCTTAGGAAATGCCTTTGTTTTCTATGCTTGGGGAAAGAGGCTGTTTGCTGATCGTAAAACAGGGTTGTTGATGGCGGTACTGATTACCGGCGGCAACATCTTGTTGTATGAGATCCTCTGGGTCGGCGGGCTCTTTATGCCGTTGGTGCTCTTTGGTTTTGGCTGGGTGGTTCTGGCGTTTGAAAAGCTTTTGGCCGGTGATTGGAAGCTCTATCGGGCCGTTTTTGCCGCGTCCCTGGGGGCCAATGTGATGCTGGCTACCCACTTAGGTTATTCTTCCCAGCTGTTGTTCTTTTTCTTCTTTTATGTTTTGGGGCGGTTGTTATTTCATCGGCCCGATGCGTGGGGTCTAACCTTGCGTTTTGCCCTGGGGTGCATTGTGGCAGGGGGCGCTGTCTCAGCTTTTGTCTTTCTGCCGACCTTTTTGGACATGAAAAATGTCAACTTTTACAAGCAGTTTCCCTTTGATGATCCGAATACCTATCAGTTTTGGAAAGTCCCTTTCTTAAAGTTTCTAGAACCACGTTTTTATATGTCCGATAATAACTTCGATTACTTGGGCTGGGGTTTGGTGGGGTCTGCCGTGGTTTATTTTTTCCTCGGCCTGCGCAAGCCCGATTCCTGGTGGTGGTTTGGACTTTTGCTGATCGCGGTTTCCGTCTTAGTAGCGAACTATGACCGGAATGCCATCTTGCTGTACTTAGCCTTGATGATTTTTGTTACCGCCAGCTTTGCTCGCCGCTGGACGGCGCGAGACGGGGGGTTGGGTCGATTTACCATCTTGTTTATGCTTTTTTTGGCTGACGGGATGATGTTTGGAAACTATAACACCTACAATCAAAATAATGGCTTTGAGCAAGCCTTTTATGCCCGTCTGACGGCTACCCCCGACGGAAGCCGTTATGGGGTCGCGATGGCCAACTCTCTTCACGGGGGAAACCAAGAAAATACCAATGTCTTTGTGTCCCCGTGGTTGAAGATTGTGGGCTACCCGGTGATGCAGCCGAATGCCATTATGCTAGAAGCCAATAAGCAAGCGTTGTACCAATACGCCGTCACCAATGATTTGTTAGTCGCTGACCTTCAAAAAGGATTTATCAGTGAGCCGACGCTTCAAGGCTTGGACTTGTTGGGGGTCAAATTTGTGACCTTTCACACCTCGTATGCCTACTACGTTCCGACTTTGACTCCCAATCCCGAGGTGCAAACCGATCCGCGCGGTCCCTGGTTAACTCTGACCGGTACGAAACCTCTTTTATGGGCACCACGGGTGGTATCTTTTCAAGAGGCAGAAGCCTCCCAGCCCGCATTGGCCCAACGAAAGGCGTTTGAAAAAGATGATGTTTCGCACAACCGGGCACCCTTTCACCAACGCCCTTTAGCGGCAAGCTATGTCAAGGCTTTGATTCAGCTGATGAACCCGGATTTAACCACGGGAACGGCTAGCGAATTTGTCCTAAGGAAGGGAACGACACAAGATTCCGGTAGCTCAGGCCCTGTTCAGCTAACCGTTCAAACCTATACCGTCGATTCTCAGAAGGTAGAACTCAACTTTACCGTCGATAAGCCAGGGTTTATTGCGGTACCGTTTGCCTATTTTGGCTACGAAAAAGTGCTCCTCGACGGCCACCCTACCAAGTTTGAACCTACTGCTTTCAATACCGTGTGCTTTCCCGTGTCGCCAGGGGACCATCAGCTCGTCATTGGTCCTTCGGTATCGCCGGCGACGGTGTGGGGAGCCGTGATCACTTTGACGGCATTAGGCCTCCTCATCGTGGGCTTTATTCTGACGGAACTTTTCGGGCGCCGCAAAGGGACCTAAGAGCAAAGCCACTTAAATGAGATTTTGACACAGGTCTCATCTTCTTCTGATGAAAGGTCGTGTATTCTTCCTGGGGGTTTCCCCCAGGAGGCTTTCATGAAGTTTTTCACGGCCTTGGGTTTGGCTGTGCTTTGCGGGCTCAGTTGGCCCACCCAAACGCTCTTTGCACAGTCGACTGTGCTGACCAACTTGCGAAAACAGGTCAAATACGTTTTTGTGCTGTACCAAGAAAACCGGTCCTTCGACTCGTATTTTGGGACTTTTCCAGGTGCTGATGGTTTATTCTCACAGCCCTCCGAAAAAACGCCGGGTTTTTATCAAGAAATCCTCAATCAAGATGGCAGCACTTCCTTGATTCACCCCTTTCGGATCGGTCCCGCAGAGTATGCGGCGGACACCGACGATGTGGATCATTCCCATCCGTTGCTCGTTGCCAAGATGGATGTCCAAAACGGTCACGCTCGGATGGACCATTTTGCTCTTGCCGAAGAGCGTAAATATATAAAAGGCAAAAACCCTTCGCTCCTAGCCAAGCAGTTCGGTGAGTTAACCATGGCCTATATGGACGGCGACACCATTCCCTTCTTATGGTTGTATGCCGACCGGTTTGTGTTATTTGACCATATTTTTCAGTCGATGGTCGGCCCATCCACCCCCGGTAACCTCGCGATCATCGCGGCGCAAAGCGGGCAAACTCAAGAAGCCTTGCACCCTGACCAAGATGAACCCGTTTTGAACGACGATGACCCTTACTGGGGTTCCCCGAAAGATAAGGTATCTGGTCAACCGGCGAACCCGCAGGATTTTCCTGGGTATCCTCTCCAACGGAATCAAACTTATGCCACCTTACCGTTGAGTTTGGCGGGGGGACAGGCTCCGCACCTCACCAAGTCAGACCGCGATGGTGCCGATTTGGAGGATATTCATGAGGATATCGCGTACTTAGGGGGTCAAGGACACGCCAGCATTCCCTGGGCATGGTTCGAAGAAGGCTACGACAAGGAAACAAATCTTTCTTCTTCGGCTGAGCCTTTGGTTGACCCCACAGATGCCCAAGGTTTGCATGCTTCGTACATCACACACCATAATGGACCACAGTATTTTGGGTATTTAGCCAATAATCCCAGCTTTTCGGGGTCCTTTCAGGGGTTAAGCGACTTCTTTACGGCGGTAAAAACCGGAAAACTCCCCGCGCAAGGAGTGTTTTACGTCAAAGGGGGGTATCGAAATATTTTTGGACTCAAGCCTGCTGATCCATCTGAGGCCGTTCAAAAGCGTTTTCTTGGTGACGATGATCACCCCGGATATTCCGACGCTCAGATCAGTGAAGCGTTGTTGGCTCAAGAGATCAATGCCATCGCGAAAAGTCCCTATTGGTCACAGTGCGCCATCATCATCACTTGGGATGATTCTGAGGGGGACTATGATCATGTCCCCCCCCCGATTCGTGCGGTAGGACGGGACGGTAAACCGATTACTGATGGGCCTCGTGTGCCCTTCTTGCTGATTTCTCCGTTTGCCCGAACCCATTTTATCGATCATGATTCCGGTGACCATGGTTCTGTCGTGAAGTTCGTAGATACTTTATTTCACTTAACGCCGTTAGCCCAACTCCCTGACGAGCAAAAAGGACAGAAATTAGGCGAAAAACTCTTTCAGCAAAAAAACTGGGGGCCCGACGATGCGGATGCTTCCGTGACCGATTTGCTTTCAGCCTTTGACCCCGAGCGTTTGGCTGGGACAAAGCCACCAGTGCCTGCCAGTCAAGCTGAAATCCCCGAAGCTCTTCTTAAAGTTCTGCCCCAGGTGAGTGGCTATGGCCTAAAGCAACTGGGCATAGTCCCCACGGACCGAAGTTTGAAAGTGGTCAACACGATCCCTGCCGATTTCAGTCCCAGACCCAAAACGGGACCTTAGATTTTACGATGCTTACGTCGGCGCCAAATTACCTTGTTGTACATAAACCAATTGTAGGGTAGGACTAGCAACCCTATGGTCAAAATCAAGGTGATTTGGCGAACCCCGGTGGTGTTCCCTAAGATGTGTGTGGACAGCCCGATGGTGATAAACTGAATGATCACGGACCCTAAAGAG
>JAJXWL010000154.1 GCA_021781625.1 bacterium | reverse complement strand
TTCAAGTAAAGTTTAGTGATTATTTTGGAGGGATATCATGGCAAAGAAGGCCATCTCTAAGAACGCCCGCCGTGAAGGCGCCCAGGAACTGCTCAGTAAATGGGGTGGAAAAATCCGCATGAAATCTGTTTTCGAAAATGGCAAAATGAAGCATGTTGCCGTTTGTGAAAAAACAGGCAATACAGCACGTCGTCCTTCAGAACTCATGTAACAACCTTACGGAAAAGAAAAAACCGTCTGAAAAGACGGTTTTTTTTTAGCCCAAAAACCTAGAAGTCCTTGTCCATTAAAGTTTTTCGGGAATCCGCCTTGGCTTTTTCGATGGCGGCGTCACAAAGCGCACGTACTTTTTCAGAGAGAACGTCAATAACGGTAGCAGAACACTTTAAATCTGCTACTTCCTTAATATATGCCTTAACTTTCGAGGCAATCACGAGGGTTTCTTTCTCGGCCATGAATACTCCTTTAAGGGCATTTTACGCTGTGCGGACGGCTTGTTCAACCCAAACCCGCTTAAGAATCGACATCATTTTTACGATGCGCCTGGTAGTCTTTGACGAGAAGCTCGGTTTCACGGCTCCCCAAAGGACTGAAATGATCAAATTCCATTTCAAATGCGCCGGTCCCACTCGTTAAAGCTTTTAGGCTTAAGGCATATTGGAGCATTTCGGCATGGGGAATCTGCGCTTTGACGACGACGATATCTTTTCCAAAAGATTCTTGCCCTAGGACACGACCTCTTTTTCCTGAAATATCCGCAAGAATATCGCCCAGGTACTTTTCTTCAACGAAAAGTGAAACCATCATAATAGGTTCTAAAAGTATCACGTGAGCTTGGGCAAGGGCTTCGCGAAAAGCACCACGTGCCGCTAGCTTAAAGGCTAGCTCTGAAGAATCGACAGGGTGTTCTTTACCGTCAGAAAGGTTGGCTTTCAGATCGATGAGAGGAAAGCCGGCAAGGAAGCCCTCGAGCATAGCTTCTTGAACCCCTTTTTCAACGGCAGGTAGGTAACCCTTCGAGACGTTTTGCCCTTTGAGTGTGTTACTAAAGGCAAAGCCCTCGCCTCGGGGTAGGGGATGAAAGTCCATGAAGACTTTTGCATACTGGCCGTGTCCGCCTGTCTGCTTTTTGTGGGTGTACTCAGCTTCGGCGCTTCTGGTGATGGTTTCACGATACGAGATTTTTGGTAAGCGAGTAAGAAAATCAATTTTGGCATTACGAATCTTATCGAGCAGAATTGCCAAACTTAAGTCGCCCATCGAGGAAATGATCGTCTCTTTGGTGTCGTGGTTATAGGCCACCTGAAAGGTCGGATTTTGCTCGGCTTCTTTAACAAGAATCTGATTGAGTTTGTCCTCGTCGCGCTGGGCCTTTGCCGCAATGGTGATGGCATGAACAGGGCGAGGAAGCTCTAAAGGCAGATAGTGGATCACGTCCTGACCGGGACATAGGCTGTCGTTGGTTTTTAGCTCGTCGAGTTTTGCTAAAATTCCTAGGTCGCCAGCAGAGAGTTCCGCAACCTCCTGGAGTTTTTTTCCTTGGCAAGTAAAAATCTTTGCAGCTCTAAAGCTTTTGCCAAGGCGAGGGACAAAAAAATCCGTGCCGTGACTTAACCTACCTGTGACTACTTTGATAAAGGATAAACGTCCTGCAAACTGGTCGAGGACAGTTTTAAACACTAAGCCAGAAAATTCTCCTTCGGGCGAGATTTGTCGTTCTTTTTCGCCCGAGGCACAGGGTTCAACAACGTGAAAGGGTGAGGGTGAGTCTGCGGCAATAAAGTCCAAAAGGGCGACAATTCCCGAGTTTAAGAGTGCTGATCCACAAAAAACAGGGACAAATTGATTTCTCGCTAAGCCTTGTCGCAGACCTTGCTTAATTTCGTCGTCGCTAAGAGTGTCAGTAGCCGCATACTTTTCAAGGAGCTCTTCGTCCCCTTCGGCGGCTTCTTCGATAAGGTTGAGGCGAGCTTTTTCAGCTTCCTTTTGGAATTCGGAGGGAATTTCGCTTTGTGTTTCTCCTTGACCAGAAGCATCTAAAAAATAGGCACAATTTTCAAGAAGGTTAATGACACCTCGATGTTCCTCGTCATGCCCCATCGGGATAGAGACTGGAATAAACGGAACCGAAAACTTTTCTTGTAAATCGTCGAGGGTTTGCCAAAAATCCGAAGCGGCTTTATCGACTTTGTTGATAAAAACCATGCGCGGCATGGAATGAGACTCAAGAAAACGCCACAGTTTAAGGGTTTCGATTTGAACACCGCTACGGGCGCCGACAACAAGAACAGCAGATTCACTGGCGCGAAAAGCAGAAATAACTTCACCCGAAAAGTCAGAAGCACCCGGGGTATCAAAGATGTTGAGTTTGGTTCCCTTCCAGGTGATATTTCCCAAAGCGGTGTGGATTGATAGACCTCGGGCTATTTCGTCTTCGGCGAAGTCACTTACTGTGCGACCGCTTTCTACCCGTTCAGCTTTTAGAATTACTTTTCCTTGAAAGAGGATTTGTTCAAAGAGTGAAGTTTTGCCTGTACCGCCATGCCCTACAAGCGAAAAATTTCGTAGCTTTTGAGTTTCTGTGGACATATTCCCCACCTTTTGCTAGCTAAAAAAAGCCTAGTCCCGTGAAAACGTCCTGTCAAGAAAAACCGTGAATGGTTTTATCAAGCGAGAAACTTCACAAAGGCAGTTGATTTCCTCTGAAAATTTTTGAAAAATTCCAATTTCGGTTTAGATTATGAAAGAGGCCTCTTGGCTTCTGAATGCCGATCACCAAGGAGTCTACTGGTGTCATTTTCTGAAATCATTGTGACCGGACATAGAAATCCGGATACCGATGCGGTGTGCTCTGCCATTTGTTATGCTGATTTCAAGTCCCGCCTCGATAAAGAGCATGAATACCGTGGAGTGGTTTGCGGAGCTCTCAATGCTCAAACTCGCTTTGTCTTAGAAAAAGCAGGAGTAGCGTCGCCAGAATTTGTTCGCGACGTTTATACACGGGTCATGGATGTAGTGCGCTCAGATGGGCCTACCATGAACGAGAATGAGCCAGTGCTCGAGGCAATTCGCGAAATCGACGAGAATACGGTGAGCGTGTTACCAGTTTTTGATCGAGAAAGACAATTTTTGGGAATTATCGGAATTCACGAAGTAGCTTCCTATTTTATTAAAACCAACGGTCCTCAAAAAAAACTCAACTACACGTTTTACGTAGGTAACCTAGAAAAGGTCATTCCCGGGCGTTTCTTAAAACGGGGGGAAGAGCAGGAAATTCGCGCTCCGATGATGATAGGTTCTATGGACTACGAAAAAAGTATTGCGAGGATGGATTCTTTTTCCAGCGAAAAGCCCGTGCTGGTTGTAGGCGATCGTAAGCGAATTATCGCTCATGCCATTAAGAACCAGTTCCCCTTGATCGTGATTACCAATGTTCAGGAGGTTCCTGAACTTGAAGTTGACCTTTCAGATTTTCGGGGTTCTATCTACCTTTCAGCCTCAGATACAACCGATTCCATTCGTTTATTGTGGCTCAGTGCTCCCGTAAAACACATTATGAACACCGAACCTTTGGTTCTTCAGCACGATGACTTATTTGATGAAGCGAAGAAAATTCTTTTAGGCTCTGACTTACGAGGTTTACCTGTCTTAAAAGAGGGACGGTTTATCGGCGTGGTAACCAGACGTAGTTTCATCGAAAAACCGCAGAGAAAAATCATTTTGATTGATCATAACGAAGTCGCTCAGAGCGTGGCGGGCGCCTCCGAAGCCGACATCCGAGAAATTATTGACCACCACCGTTTAGGGGCCGAGAAAACCAATTCTCCCATTTATGTGTTTTCAAAACCTCTGGGCAGTTCATGTACCATTGTTTATCAGCACTATCGGATGCATGGTATCCCCATTGAACGCCCCTATGCGGTGTTGATGTTGTCGGGAATCTTGAGTGATACGTTGTTCCTCAAGTCACCGACGGCTACCGACGAAGATCGGGTGGCCGCCGCGGATCTTGCGACCATTGCCGGCATCTGCATTGATGAGTATGCCCAGGAGATCCTGTCTAAGATGAGTACGTTACAAAGTCTTGATCCTTTGAAAACCGCAACCGGGGACTTTAAGATCTATCGAGAGTTTGGTATTTCGGTGGGGATTGCTCAAGTCGAGACGGTGTCCTTAAATGGGATAGAAGAGATCACAGAAGCCTTCTTAGGGGCCTTAGAGCAGGTTAAGAAAGAAAACTCGCTTGACTGGATGATGCTCCTAGTGACCGATGTGGTCAAAGAGGATAGCGTGTTGCTCATGACAGGCTTAGCGCGTGCCGAGGAAGAGCTGGTTTACCAAAAGATTGGCGATGGCCTTTACCAACTTCCCGGTGTGGTGTCTCGTAAAAAACAACTGCTCCCTGAAGTTCTGCGAGTTATGGAACTTTCGAAAAGTTAACTTAGCGGTAAACACGAACCCAATCGATGGCCATGGATTGGGTTTCGGGAGTGGTTTCGTCGGGATAGCCAGGCCAAACGCCCCCTACAGCCAGGTTCAGTAAAAGATAAAAGGGTTGTTGAAAAGCTGTCCCCATTGATCGTCGAAGTAAAGAGTGGCTGCCGCGCAGAGTTCCATCGACGTACCAATCAATGCGTTCAGGTGTCCAGTCTATCCCAAAAGTGTGAAAATCCTCACAAAAGCGCCCCTGGGAAAGGCGATAAAAGTTATTGGGGTCAGTTAAAAGGTGGCCTTGTGCGCTACCCCAGTGAAGCGTTTCGTAAACAAGGGCGTCGTTATTAGGCGAGGCGGTTCCCCCGACCATCTCCATGATGTCGATTTCTCCACACGCCGGCCAGTAGGCCTGGTCAATGTTTTCACCCAGCATCCAAAAGGCAGGCCACATACCTTGCCCCTGTGGCAATTTGATCCGCGCCTCAATTTTTCCGCCTTGAAAGACCTGTTTATTCTTGGATTTTAAGCGGGCAGAGGTCCAACCTTGAAGATCTCTCCGTGCTGTAAGAACCAGGCAAGTCGCCCCGTCGATTAGTTCGAGGCTGGCATTTTGAGGTGAGTACTCTTGGAGCTCCTGGTTCCCCCAGCCCGAATTTTTTCCCGTGTCAAAACTCCAGTTTTGAAGGTTTATTTCGCCTGAATCAAATTCATCGTGCCAGAGCAAGGTTTCATTTTCCCAGGGGTCCACGTAAGCTCCTTAAGTGCAAGCTTAGTATATTAGCTTTTGAGCACCTTTTGAAGGTGCTTTTCGATTGCCTGGGGGGTGGTTGTGGGCGAAAAGCGTTTAACAACTCGTCCTTTTCGATCAATCAGAAACTTGGTAAAGTTCCATTTGATGTC
>JAJXWL010000153.1 GCA_021781625.1 bacterium | reverse complement strand
CCCGCAGAAGTCATGACAAGACTGTCAGTTAATCCGTTTTCTGCACAGTTCTGGCCCACGGTACCTTGGTGGCCCAATTTTCAAAGCGTTTGGTCCAGCGGGATCGGAAGGGGCCTGCTGAATAGCGTCTTTTTGAGTGGAGTGACTGTCCTAGGACTGCTTTGTACAACTATTCCCGCAGCCTTTGCCTTTGCACGCTTAGAGTTTGCGGGAAAGAAATGGGTCTTTTCTGCCGTGCTGGCCACCTTAATGATTCCTGAAACCGTGACCTTCATCCCGAACTTTTTGACTGTGGCAGCGTTCCACGGCGTTGATACTTGGCAGGGGATGACCGTTCCTTTTATGGCCAATGCGTTTTATATTTTTTTTCTTAACCAGTATATTCGTCAAATTCCACAAGAGTTGTTCGATGCGGCGGCGATCGATGGCGCAAGTACTAAAAGAATACTTCTCCAACTTGTGACTCCACTGCTTTCTGGTCCTTTGGCGACGATGGTGTTTTTAGAACTCTTAGCTTCTTGGAATTCCCTGTTGTGGCCTCTTTTGATTTCGCAATCGCCGACATGGCGACCTGTTTCGATAGCATTAGCTCGTTTTACTAGTGAAGAAGGTTCGCAACTTGGGTTGAGGATGGCGGCCTCGTTGTTTGCCATCTTTCCTATCCTGGTGGTTTTTGTCTTTCTTCAACGCCGAATTACCGAGACTTTGGTTCGTTCAGGAATACGTTAAAAGGAATGACCATGAGGTTGTTGCTGATTTTGGGAATTTTACAGTGTTTTTTGTGGACAGCTTGTACCCCTGTACCACGTCACGCGGAAGGAACAACGATTACGTTTTGGTATCAACATACCCAAGCCCGAGCCCAAGCAATGGAGCGTTTGATCCATAGCTTCAATCAGTCGAATCCTTGGCATATTCAGGTTGTGGGTGAATTTTCAGGAAACTATTCTGAAACCTTCAGTAAAATGGCGGCAGGTATTGCCGGAGGTGTTATCCCCAATTTGGTGGTCGCTTATCAAACGGATGCTGAGGTGTACCGAGAAGCCCGAGCGTTGGTCAACTTAACTCCTTTTGTTCAAGGTCCCGAGGGTTTTACCCCGCAACAATTAGCTGACTTTGTTCCGGGGTTCTTGAAGCAGGACGTAAGTGAGCGCTTTCATGGAGAACGGCTGGGGTGGCCTATAAATCGTTCGGCAGAAGTTTTGTACTACAACAAAGATTGGCTTCGTCGCCTTGGGCTTTCACAACCGCCACAAACATGGACCGAGTTTGCCCAGGATTGTCGCTTAGCCACAAATAAAACCCAGGGGACAGTAGGGTATGAAATTCGAAATGATGCCTCAAATATTTTTGCCCAAGTGATTAGTCGTGGCGGCTCTTTCACCACACCGTATTACCAATCCTATGATTTGGATAACCCAGAACTGCAAGAAAGTTTTCGTTTCTTGGCTCAGCTTTACCATCAAGGTTTTGCCGCCAAGGTGGCTGAAAAGTACTCAGATCAAGCGGACTTTGCCAATCAAAAAGTCCTATTTGTGATGGATTCTTCCTCGGGAATTCCTTTTTATGAAAAAGCTATCCATACCAGCCCTTGGGGGCATTTTTCTTGGGGAATCGCGCCACTCCCGCACTCCACGGCTCAACCAGTTCTGAATATCTATGGAGCTTCTGTCAGTGTGCTCAAAAGTACCCCGCAACAAGAGCTCGCATCCTGGCGCTTTTTACGTTGGATGAGCGAACCTGCACAACAAGCCGCTTGGGTTGAGGCTTCGAATTACTTTCCTGTCCGGTTTTCTACAGCCCAACAGTTGTCAACTTATATGTCTAAAAACCCTCATTTTGCTGAAGCTTTTGCTTTGCTCAAAACTTGCAGGTTACAATCAGAACCCGTGCTTCCTGGTTATGAACAAGTCAGAGATGCCATTTCATCGGCTTTAAATGCAGTCCTTGAGGGAGCCCCTGTGCCCTTAGCGACGGCGTACCTTCAAAAGCAAGCTGAACTTTTTAGTGGAACTCTTAACGGAACCAGAGACTAAAACTCACCAGAAATACACCCACGAGGGTCCCCCCTGTGTCGGCCTTTTGCCAGGTAAAACTAGGATGAATCCTAGGAAGGTGAGAAAGGCCTCGGGTTTCTAAAGTTTCTGCTAACTGTTCTGCCGTTCGAAAGGAATTAACAAAAACGGGTAATAGAAAGCGGGGTAAGGCCAGAAAACGTTGAAGGGGACGATCCAAAGGCAATCCTCTGGCGATAAGGTTTACACGAATCTCGGCTAAATCCGCCGCTAAAATGCGCAAGAACTGTTGTGAAACTGAAAAGGTGAAACTCCAGGAGCGCGGTAAGTGAAGCCAAAGCAAGACGTAGTAAACTTGTTCGGCTTCCGTGGTTTGGAAAAATGCCCAGGCCCCTAATAACAAACCGCCAAAACGACAAATAACCTCGAAGGCTAAAACAGGCCCTTGAAGAATTCCCGTGATACAACCCAGAACGAGAGCTGAGGGAAGAAAAGCTTGTAGGTAGGTTTTTCCAGCTTTGCGAACGAGGGGAAGGAACAAGACACTTAAACTTAAAGTTGTGAGGAGGACTGTCGTGAAAAGTGAGGAGGCTGTACTTAAGGCTATGCTATAAAGAAGCAAAAGAAGAAATTTCGCTCGGGGATCATTCATGCGAGAAGTTGTCCCTCTTCGATATGAAATCGTCGTTCTAACGGTAAGTCGTCGTGATGGGCGGTCACCCAAAAACTTAAACCCAAGTCTTGTAGCTCGAGAATCAAATTTTTGAGTCGGTGTTGATACAAAGAATCTAACCCTGCCAAGGGTTCATCCCACAAAAGTACTTCTGGTTGAGCCGCCAAAGTCGCTGCTAACAACAGCCTTCGTTTTTCACCTCCGCTTAGGTGATAAGGTGAGCGGTGAGCCAAGTCTTCTAACCCCCATTGTTGCTTCAACCAAGCAAGCCAATCCGCATCATAACGACCAAAAAAACGAGCTCCTGCTTCAAGTTCTTCTTGTACTGTCAAACAAAAAAACTGCTGTTCTGCATTTTGACCCGCATAACCGATTTGCGAGGCTAGGTGAGAAATTTTCCGCTTGTTTAAGGGAGCCCCATCAAAATCTAAACGGCCCTGTAAAGGAGGAAGCAACCCACGCAAAGCCTTGAATAGGGTGGATTTTCCGGCTCCATTGTCGCCAGTCAGTAAAAGACCCGGCGTTGTCGAGATTTGAAAGTTTAAATCTTCAAAGACGGTTTTTGTATGACCTAAGGTACAATCCTGGGCCTGCCAAAACTTAGAGGTAATAGTCCTGAAGGAAAAATTCTTTTGGGAGATATTGTCTTTGTCTTCGTTTTCTTGGTGGACTTCGTTCTGACGTGACGAGGTTGATCTGGTCAGGGTTAAGGTCACCTCTGCTAGTTCCTTTAGTGAGTCAGTTTGATGTTCACTTATGACAAGAAGTGTGCCGCGGGTTTTTTCTATTTCAAATACATTGAGTAAACGCTGTTGCGAAGGACGATCGAGGTTGGCCAAAGGTTCATCCAAGAGAAGAATCTGGGGGCTAAGGGCTAAATAACAAGCCAACAGAGCAAGTTTTTGTTGGCCACCAGAAAGCTGGCGTACCGAAGTCCCCAAGAAGGAACTCAAGCCCACGGCCTCTGCCGCTTCTTCGACCTGTCGAGAAAGGGATTCTTGTACACCTCTATTACGCAGGCCAAAAGCAATTTCCTCGTACAAGTTGGGACAAAATGCTTGTGAACGAGGGTCTTGACTGACCAGTGCTGAAAGTCCAAAGAATTCACGCGGTTCGGTAGAAAAGGCCTTAAGGCCTGCGACCCAAAGCTGACCTTGATACCTTCCGGGGTAAAATTGAGGCATCAGGCCGGCTAAACAACGGAGTAAAGTAGATTTTCCGGAACCATTTTCCCCTTGGACAAGGACAAGCTGTCCGGCTTGCGCGACGAAATCAACAGGATGAAAACTAGGGGATTCGTAACCCGCGTACTGAAAACTTACCCCGCTAGCTTGGATCATGCGGCTGAGTTTCCTGAGGTAGCCAAGAATGAAGCATTTGGGCTTTCTTTAAAAAGTTTAATAGGAATACAGCGAGAGTGGCGCCGGTTAACGTACTCAGCCCGAAAGGAATAAAGAGGACGAGAAATCCTGCTGAAGATCTCATAAGAACTGGAACAATCCACACAGAACTCAGCCAAGAGGCCAAAAGCCCTGTTCCGACAATTTCCCCTAAAGCGGCCAAAAGGATCTTTGAGGTCCAGCGGTACAACAATCCCGCAAGAAGTGCCCCAATCATTCCCCCGGGAAACGCCAAAATGGTTCCTGTACCCAAGAGGTTTCGCAGAACAGCAATCACAAAAGCATTACCTACCGCCCAGGTTGGTCCCAACAGGACCGCAGAAAGGACATTAATAAATTGCTGGGTGGGGTTGATTTTGGCAGGGCCAATAGGAAAAGTGGTAAAAGGTGCTAAAACAACACCTAGGGCTACCAAAATCACAGCCAAGGCGACTTTTCGCGAAAACAAAATTGATGTTTTTGACTTCATGACTCCAACTCCCTCCGCTGGGCTTAACCAGATCAGGTTCTAAGGGTAGGTGAGGTTGTACAACCACCTTCTCAGCCGAAAATACGGCACCCCTGAGGATGATCTCATCCTAACTAGCTTAGATTCTGACTGTCAAGTCGGGTTTAGTGGAACTAGACGTTGGGAGGGGAGTAGCGAGAAAGGCGATTTTCTTTTATGTTACGGGTATGGTCCCGGATTTGGAGCATCTTTCCAAGCAGTTTCCCGCTGCTGCCGAATATGTGAGCAATATTTTTCTCATTCATCGGGATTATGGTACCGTGACAAACCTTCGTCTCGCGGAATGGATGGGGGTGTCGACTCCTGCGGTAACACAAGCCCTCGTGAGGCTCAAGAATCTCGGACTTGTGGATTATCAACGTTATGCTCCTGTCAGTTTAACCGATGAGGGAAGAAAATTTGCCTTAAGAGTTTTAAAAAGACACTACCTACTTGAACATTTACTGGTAAGGCTTTTAGACTTTCCTTGGGATAAAGCCGATGAAGAAGCCAAGGTCTTGCAAAGTCAAATTTCGCAAGACCTAGAAGATCATCTAGATTCAAAATTAGGGCATCCTCAAACTTGCCCGCATGGAAACCCTCTACCCGGAACTGAAATTGAGGCCAAGCTACTGGGGGCACAGCGTTTGTGCCATGCCTCACGGGGTCAAGAAATTCTGATTCTACGCATTACAGAAGAGGGAGAGGCCATCCCCCAGATGTTGCCATTTTGCCAATCAGCGGGAATAAAGCCTGGAGTCAGATTTATCGTTGAAGAGACGTCAGAAACCGAAATT
>JAJXWL010000152.1 GCA_021781625.1 bacterium | reverse complement strand
AAGTTGCCGTCGGTCTTGTGTTCCGCTAGTCTGCGTTGCCAACCGTGCCATCCCTTTTGAGGATTCTGAAGGTGTGCAGATGCTCGTCGTTGAGGTTCAAGAAGGGGCTGCCGATGAGGTTTTGGTCGAAAAAGCCCAACCCGGGGACTTGGTTATAACGCGGGATATCCCTTTGGCAGCAAGGCTAGTTGAAAATGAAGTTACAGTAATTAATGATCGGGGAACAGTCTATTCTCGTGAGAATGTTCGAGAACGCTTGTCTGTGCGCAATTTTATGGCAGATTTAAGAGCTTTCGGCTTACCCGCTGATACCTCAGGGACTTGGGGGAAAAAAGAATGGGAAGCCTTTGTCCGTTCGTGGGATAAAGAGTTTCATCGTTTGCTCAAGTTAGCTTCTCAGAAGTTCCCTACTCAAGAAAATCAAAAACTGGTTCAAGACGATATATAGCAGATTAAGGTCGATAAATTGCTGATGGAGGTTCTGAAGCCCAAAGGGCTCGTCCCAGGGCTGCCTCAGGAATAGGACCGGCCAATAATGTCCATTGTGTGCCTACTAGTTGGAGGAACCACGTCGCATGGCTAAACTCGGGTTCGCTGAACTGGGCTTGAACGGAGGGGTAGGCGGCCACGGCAGAAACACGGTCTTTCCAGGGCCCCCAGCGAAGGTACCACCCCTTGTTCAAAGCAACTGGACTATTTGCAGAAGCGGGAGGAGGAATGACTTGGGGGGGCGTGTTGGAGGTCGTTGGTGAGGATTTGGGTGCAACAGCTGGGGAATGCGGAGCTTCAGCTTTGCGGCTAGATTTGGTGGTGGAAGAATGAACCGGCCCGGGTATGACATCGGCTGGGTTAGGGTAAATGATTTTGGTTGTAGGCTCTAAGGCTACAGTCGGGGGGTCCGCCAACAGAGGACTGACACCATTGGCCAGCATTAAAAATGAAAGTGTTAAAATGGCAAGTTCTCTGAGTTTTCTAGCACCCTTCACCGTCAGCACCTCCTCTTATTCCATCGGATTTTTTGAAAAAATCATAAGACTTTTCAAAAGCCAGGCTTTTGACTACTATTAACAGGGATGACTAGATGAATGAAGCCGAGGCCTTTTCTCCGGGACACGTCACCGGTCTTTTTTCCATTCATGAAGACACGGACCCCCGCCGGACAGGTTCATTGGGGGCAGGGTTTTGTGTTGCCCAAGGGGTAACCTCTCGGGTTGAGTTGAGCTTTGACCGTAGGTTGAGTTCTGAATCCCGCTCAGTGGGGGCAAATTCTCTCCAGGCTGTGTATAGTTTTAATGGTCAACAAGCTGAGGTCCCGGTATCGCGTGCGGTTGTAAGGCTCTTTTACGAGCAAACGGGTCTCAGGTCGTCCACCCCGCTACGAATTACCCAGACGTCAACTTTACCCGTAGGTTGCGGCTTTGGAACTTCCGGAGCAGGGGCTTTATCGTTGGCTTTGGCCTTAAATGCTCTTGAAGGAACCCCTTTAGTTCGTGAAGAAGCGGCGGCTCTAGCGCATTTGGCAGAGCTAGAAGCGGGTACGGGTCTGGGAACTGTTTTGGGTGAATTGACTGGAGGAATGGAAATCCGCATCGAGGCCGGGGCACCGGGAACAGGGCGCGTGAAATTAGTCCCGTATCGAGATGATCTTCGTGCGGTTTTTCTGGTCTTTGGGCCATTATCCACGGCAAAGCTCTTAAAAGAGCCCGACTTACGCCGACGGATCAATGCGGCGGGCTTAGACCTTCTCAAGGAGTTTCAGTCCCAGCCAAACCCAGAAAACTACCTAGCCTTGGCGGGTGAGTTTACACGGCGTACTGGGTTAGTGACGCCACAGTTAAAAACCGCCGCCCAGTCACTTCAGAGTGCTGGTTTTTCTACGGCCATGCTGATGTTTGGAGAAGGTCTCTACACGTTAGTGCCTAATACCTTAGTTTCGCAGGTAACGTCGCTTTTAGCCAGTTTTCAAGGGGTGGGTCGTATTCTTGTGTCCGCCCTGGACCCTCAAGGAGGTCGTGTAAACCATGTCTTTTGATATTCCCCCCACACATCCCCGCTATCATTCCCTTTTATTTCGCGAAAAAATTGTAGAAGGCCTGCACCACAAAGTCGTTGCAGAAGCAGGTTTGTTTGCCCACGGTCGTGGGGAAAGTCTGGATTACTTTTTAGGTGAAGCTTCTCAGGAGTTTGGTCGTCAGGCGGCAAGGGCTGTCGCGGCTCGTTTGCTTTTAGCCCACCATCCGGTGATCTCGGTCAATGGTAACGCCGCAGCCTTGGTCCCCCGAGAGTTGGTCGCTTTGTCCAAAGAAGTCAACGCTCCCTTAGAAGTTAACTTGTTTTATCGGGCTCCGGGCCGGGAAGAGGCCATTGAGGCGGTACTTAAAGCCGAAGGGGCTCAAGAAGTCTATGGAGTAGGTGAGGCCGCTTCGGCGGAAATACCAGAAATTACTCATGGCCGCCGCCGGGTTGACCCACGCGGAATCCTCGTGGCTGACGTGGTATTGGTCCCTTTAGAAGATGGGGACAGAACCGAAGCTTTGGTTGCCATGGGAAAAGAAGTCCTGACAATCGACCTGAATCCGCTCTCTCGTACAGCGAAAAAGGCCCATGTTACCGTCGTGGACAATATTGTTCGAGCTCTTCCGCTCATTGTTGAAGCGGCAAAGGACCTGAAAACTCTGCCGAGATCGCATTGGGAAGCTGCCCGAACTTGGGACAACGGAAAGAACCTGGCCAAAGCCCTTAAGTTTTATTCTGAGCGCTTAGCCGAACTGGCCCTTGAAGCGGAGCTCTAGCATGGTCAACTCTTTACCTTTGCAGAATTTTTTAACTCGCTGGCGGTTGGGCGAAAAGCTCGCCGTGCTAACGGCCTATGATGCCTCAGGAGCCAGCTTAGCCAGTGCCGGCGGCATAGATCTGATTTTGGTTGGGGATAGCCTGGGCAATGTCGTCCAGGGCTTAGACTCGACCTCGCAGGTCACCTTAGAGCAAATGGTCTATCATACCCGCATGACAGCGCGGACGGCAAAAGTTCCTCTCGTCGCTGACCTGCCGGCTAATACGTACCAGACGCCCGAAATCGCGATCGACTCGGCGCGGTTGTTAATGGCGGCGGGAGCCCACGCGGTAAAGTTTGAAGGCAACCCACCAGGTGTCGCCGAAGCTCTTCTTTCCGAAGGCATACCCGTCATGGGCCATTTGGGGCTTTTGCCTCAGACGGCTCAGGGTTTTAAAGTTCACGGAAAAGAAGCCGAAGAGGCTCAAAAGATTCGTGACGACGCCAAAGCTTTAACCCAAGCGGGTTGTTTTAGCCTCGTACTCGAATGTGTTCCACTGTCCTTGGCCCGGCAAATTACTGAAGAAAACTCTTTGCCTACCATAGGAATTGGCGCAGGACCCTATACCAGCGGACAGGTTTTAGTCTTTCATGACTTACTGGGGCTTACTGAAGGCCGCAAAGCCAAGTTTGTACCACAAGGGTACCCCTCTGTAGGGCAATTGGCGCGGTCGGTGATTGAAAGCTATGTGCGAGATGTCAAAGCCGGTGTGTATCCGTCGGATGAGGAGAGTTACCATTAACGCGTTTGAACTTCCCTTCGACACCGTCTTGTCCGAGTTGGATCGTCGCTTAGCCTCTGATTGGACGTTTAAAGGCGGAAGAATTTTAGGTTCGATGTGCGGTGACCCCCATCCCGTCGCCTTCGAGGCCTACCAGCGCTACTTAGCCGCTAATATCGGCGATACGGGGCTAGTTCCTGGTTTAGTAGAATTAGAAGAAGAAATTTGTCAGCTGGTTGGTACCTGGTGGGGACGTCCTCAGGTCTCGGGGCGTTTAGTCACGGGGGGGACAGAAGCGAATCTTTTGGCCCTATGGACGGCAAAAATACTCGCCCGTGAGGGACAGGACGAGGTCATTCTTCCAGAATCTGCGCATTTTTCATTTGAAAAAGCCGCTCTCGTTTTGGACTTGAAGCTAAAAAAAATCCCTGTTGATGCTTGGGGTCGTGCCGATGTTGAGGCCGCCCGCCGCGCCGTGAATCAGCGTACCCTTGCCTTGGTGGCAATAGCCGGTTCGACAGCCTTGGGGGCCGTCGATTCTTTGCCGGACTGGGCCGACCTGGCCGTACAAACCGGTTTGTTCTTGCATATTGACGCCAGTTTCGGTGGGTTTGTTTTACCCTTTTTGCAAGAAGCAGGCTTTCCGGCTCCCGCTTTTCAATGGCGGGAGGGGTACTCCTCCGTGGCCTTGGACCCGCATAAAATGGGACGAGGACCCATACCTTCCGGCCTCCTTTTGTGGAAAGACCAACAAACCGCACAGGCCACAGCTTTAGCGGTTGGGTATTTGTCGGGGGGCCGCACCCGGCTGAATACCGTGGTGGGAACCCGTTCTGGAGCCTCGGTTGCAGCTGTTTGGGCTGTTTTAAAGCATTTGGGTCGTCAAGGTTACGTGGAGGTTGTTCGCCAAGCGATGGAAGACGCCCACTGGTTTACCTCGGCGGTGGCTCAAGTCCCCGGGGTTGAGCCTGTGCTAAAGGTGCCCGACCTCAATGTGGTAGGCGTAAGGCCTCTGAAACGCCGTGCTGACGCGGTTTCAGGTGCACTACGGCAAAAAGGTTGGGCCCTTTCACAATGGACCGATTTTTTTCGTGTGGTGGTGATGCCTCACGTGACCCGCGAGCTTTTAAAAAGCTTTTTGTCGGATTTGCAGGAGGAAATTCCATGAATCCCCACCCCTCTGAAGACATTTTGGGAACGGCTGGCACTGAGCTACGTGGTCGACGAATTGTCCTGTGCCTGACTGGTTCGGTGGCGGTAGTACGTGCGGTCGATCTCGCACGCTTACTGATGCGGCACGGGGCAGAAGTATATCCCGTTATGACGGCATCAGCCGCCCAATTGATTGGGCCTGCTCTGTTGGAATGGGCCACAGGCCACCGTCCTGTCCTAGAACTTTCAGGGGCCATTGAGCATGTGGCTTTAGCGGGAAATGTCAGCCGACCCGCCGATTTGATTTTAGTTGCCCCGGCTACGGCCAATACGGTCGGTAAAATTGCGGCAGGAATCGATGACACTCCGGTGACTACTTTTGTGACAACGGGTTTAGGGCAAGGACTCCCCCTCATCTTAGTGCCCGCTATGCACTTAGCGATGTACGATCATCCGTTGGTCCGGGAAAACCTTGCCAAACTTAGCCGGTTAGGGGTGACTGTATTGATGCCTCGCTTAGAAGAAGGTAAAGCCAAGCTTGCGACAGAAGAAGAAGTTTTACGGGCTGTGATTACCCGCCTTAACGAAGTCAAAGCCAAGACGACATCGGGGGATTGGGCGGGTAAAACCGTACTGATTACCGCAGGACGAACTGCCGAACCCCTGGACACGGTACGGACGC
>JAJXWL010000008.1 GCA_021781625.1 bacterium | reverse complement strand
TGAAAGGGGGGGCAACGAGTCAGGATTTGACGTGATAGGGCTGGACGTCGTAAACTAGGGCTATGACGGTTAGCGACAGCGATAAACTCAAGCTTTTAATTGATCTCGATGCGGATATAAACAAGATTCAGGACGTGGATATTCTTCTCGAAGAAATTCTGCACGGTGCTCGTCAGGCTGCTGCCGCTGATGCTGGTTCCATCTACCTTGTCGAAGACGGCCGTTTACACATCCGGTACTCACAAAACGAAACCTTGCAACGGCGTTTACCTGAGGGCCAGAAACTGGCTTACAGCATCTTTTCGATACCTATAAACAATCAAACCATTGCCGGGTATGTCGCCTCGTCCGGTGAGTTACTCAATATTCCCGATGCCTATTCGTTAAGTCCTGATTTACCGTTTCACTTTGACCCTAAATATGACGTAATGACAGAATATCGCACGGTTTCAATGTTAACTTTGCCACTAAAAGTTAATACCGGACAAGTCATCGGGGTTATTCAAATCATCAATGCTAAGAATCCCGACGGTTTGATCAGAGCTTTTTCGCCCGATGATGAACTCCTTGTGCTTCATTATGCGGGGTCAGCCACCATGGCTCTTCAGCGGGCCCAGTTAACGCGTACGATCATCTTAAGAATGATCAAAATGGCAGAGTTTCGAGATCCCAAAGAAACAGGCCCGCATGTCAACCGGGTTGCTGGCTATGCCACGGAACTCTACCGTCGTTGGGCCGTCAAAAAAGGGCAACCTCCAGAAAAAATTAATCGCACGGCAGATATTTTTAAAATGGCAGCCATGCTTCACGATGTGGGTAAAGTAGGAATTTCTGACTTGATTCTAAAAAAACCAGCAAAATTTACCCCTGAAGAATACCAAATTATGCAAACGCATACAGTTTTGGGAGCAAGTTTGTTCTTGGATCGTCAATCGGAGTTCGATGCCATGGCAGCCGAAGTTGCTATGACACACCACGAAAACTGGGATGGTACAGGGTATCCTGGCTGGGTAGATCCTTTAACAGGCCAGCCGACCAAAACGGATGAAGAAGGTAAGCCACTCAAACGTAAGGGGGAAGAAATTCCTATTTGGGGGCGAATCGTTGCTGTGGCCGATGTTTATGACGCCTTAAGTTGTCGTAGAGTCTACAAAGAGGCCTGGGACGAAAAAGATGTCTTGGAAGAAATGCGAAAAATGTCCGCGATCAAATTTGATCCGGAGTTAATCGAGGTGTTTTTTGAAGCCTTACCGGCTATCAAGCAAATAACACAACGGTACCCCGATTAGCCCTCGGTTTGACTCCCTATGGTTGTAATTCAGAAGATCGCTGTCAATCAGAACTCTTGAAATTTGACTAGACCCTCGCGAATTTGACGGAAGGCTTGGGCCAGAGTGTCCATTCCATAGGGCTTTTGAAGAAATCCCGCAGCCCCTGCCTCGAGAGCCTCGTTCACTTTATCTCCTTTGCCAAAGCCAGACGTAAGAAGCACAGGTAACTCGGGGACAAGTTCGTGTATTTGCCGAAAGACATCTAAGCCATTTTGTCCTGGAAGGATGAGGTCCAACAGCATTAATCGGATTTCGGAAGATTTATTCTTAACGAGTTCAAGGGCTTCTTTGCCGTCTCGTGCAGTGAGAACCTCATAGCCAAAGCGGCGTAAAATGCTACTTGCGACTTGAAGCATCATAGGCTCATCATCGCAAACTAAAACTGTGCCAGAATCTTGCCAAACATATCCTTGTGGGACCCGCGGCTGATCAGCCTGAGCTTGTGGTAACCAGAGGTGAAGAATCCTATGCTGGCCTGAAAGTTCTTCGGCATCGACGAAACCTTCCATCGATTCCACGATTTTGTAGATCGCCACCATCGTGATCATCCACGATAGGTCTTGAGGTAAAGTTTTTTGTGGATATTGGAAAATTGCTTGTAGTCGCCAGTAACGTTGCGAATCAGACCAGAGAGGCCAAGGCAGGACCCCTTGCTCTTCTTGGATGGAAAATTGTAGGGCGGCGTTATCAGAAAGGGGATCTAAAAGTCGTTCGTTAAGCCGTTGAAGATCCTCGGGAGTTGCCATCACCAAAACTGGCTTGAGCGGACCCTCAAGACGAAATTTTTCTTCTGCCGAAAGCGTTTTTCCGGTTGTTCGTAGGCTTTTTAACCAGTCAAGGTTGGTTCGCGGTAAAGGTAACCCCTCATTGTCGGGGGGAATACGGCGAAGAAGCTTCTGAAGCCGCACCAAACCATCTTGAGAGGGAATAGCTGCGTGGCTTAGCTGTTGTGAAACGCTTTTGAGTTCTTGGGCGACATTTTCTGTCAGCGAGCGCAAAAGTGACAGCTGCTGGTGACGTTGTCGTTGTTCGTCCTGGTGCCTGCTTACGGTTACGTCTTCTAGGTGCACGACTAGTTCATCCCCTTGATCCGCCGAAAGGGGGTGAATCTGGAGGTGAATAAATCGTTCGGCACCATTTACAAACAAGGGAATATTCCGTCGAAAATCGGCTTTTCTTGATATTGTAGCCGCTTCGAGTAAGGGTTTCAGGGGGCCAAGCCAAGGGGCAACTTCAAAAAGTTTTTTCCCCACCGCATCTGCGACGGGTATACCCGCCCACTGTTCGATTTGCTGATTCCAAAGGACGACATTGAGGTGAGAATCGACGGTAACTAAAACTGAGGTTAAGGAATTGATGATGTCTTGCAGGTAGCGTCGGCTCTGGGCAATCTTCTTGAGGTGATTGTAGGCGCGGAGCGACGAGATGAGTGTCGTTCGGAGCTTTGAAACCGTTAATTCTGTTTTGTCTTTAAAATCATTGATATCATAGTTGATGATGATGCGATCTTCTGGAGCATTTCCTGACTGACCTGTCCTCATGATGATTCGAATTTCATGATTTTTGAGTTCGTGACGGATGTAGCGAACCAAATCAAACCCCGAATCTGCTGTGTCCATCACGACATCAAGTAGGATTAAAGCAATATCAGGGTGCGTGCTTAATTGGACTTTCACGTCCTCTTCGCCATAGGCAGAAATAAGTTCAAGTTTTCGGCCTTCGAAGGTGAAGTCGCCAAGGGCAAGCTTAGTTACCAAATGAACCGAGGGCTCATCGTCGGCAATGAGAATCTTCCAGGTCGTAGACACGGGAGCCGAAGAAAGCCCTGGTTCTTCGGCAAAGTTCATAAAATCTGTAGCCACACTTCCATTTTAGGTAAACTCCCCGGCGGCGTCAAAGCATTCTTGAAAAAATAGTTTCAGGTCGAGCTCTCGTTAAGGAAGATGTCCCAGTTGTTTAAGGCTAACAAAAGCTTGCCGGCTAAAGATAAGGTGGTCCAGCAGGGGAATCCCTAAAAGGTCTCCGGCTTGCTTTAAACGGACGGTGACCTCCAAATCTTCCCGACTAGGCTGAAGCTGGCCAGACGGGTGATTGTGAGCGACAATGATGCCAGCACTTCTGTCGCCGAGCGCAGGGGCAAAAACTTCACGCGGATGGACAAGGGTACGATTGACTAAACCTATGGTAATCACCCTAAGGCGGAGCAATTCTTGTGCACCGTTAAGGGTTGCACATAAAAATACCTCCTGAGGACGTTCCGCCCAGCGAACGAGTTGCGAAAAGAGCGCTTCGGGAGAGGTTATTCGAGACATTCGAGGACTAAGTTTACGCCGCGAAAGTTCCCAAGTAGCTGCAACTTTTAAGGCTATTGCGGAACTCAGACCTAGTTCGCGCCATTGCTTCCAAGTTGATTCACCGGGAATCTGGGAGTCCCAGACCTCAAGGTATTTGTGGGCTTGGCCCGGTTCTCGTTCTGGCTTTCGTGTACCCAAAAGGTGCTGAATGAGTTCAAGATCGGAAAGATTTTCCATGATCAGTCGTGCCGAACGCGTCTTTGTAGGTTTCGTTTGAGTATTCATGCCCGGGATAACGGACAAGACACCTGTTCGGCTTGAAAAATCCCTACAAAAAAACGTAGGTTGTGCAAATGAATTTAGACCGCATTCAAGCTCTTGTATTTCTAGGAAATCCTGGGCGAGATTATGAAGCGACAAGACACAATGCCGGGTGGCGGGTGGTGGACGCTTTCCCCTGGCAAAATCGAGGTTTGTGGCAAAAAAAGTTTCAAGGGCAGTGGACTACCGCTTTTTGGGCTGGTCAAAAGCTTACCCTGCTTCTTCCTGAAACCTACATGAATTTGAGCGGCGAGAGCGCTCGAGCACTCGGTGACTACTTTCGCCTTGCTCCCGCTTCTTGGTTGGCCGTCCATGATGATATCGATCTAGCCTTTGGCGAGGTCAAAGGACAGTTTGGCGGCGGGCTGGGGGGGCACAATGGTTTGCGTTCCTTGAAACAGCATTGGGGCACCTCAGATTTTTTTCGATTGAGAATTGGGGTAGGTCGTCCTGCGCGTGGAAGTGTCGCTGACTACGTTTTAGGACGTTTTACCCCCGAGGAGGAGGCGGAATGGCCTCGCCTGCTGGAGCGAATCGTGGCTGTTTTGCAAGAAATGCTGGAGTTACCCTAAGAAACATGGCCTAAGGACCTTTATTTTGTAATGACTTCCGTGTTAAATTACACAAAGAATCGAGGGAGGCCTTATCATGAAGGTTTTGATCGTAGAAGATGAAGTAAAAATTCAACGTTTGCTTGCTCAAAGCCTCAAGGCGGAAGGCTGGGCTTCAGAAGCCTGTGGCTCCGCAGAGCTGGCCCTGCCGTTGATTGAGAAAGATCAGTTTGATGCTTTTGTCCTTGATGTTATGTTGCCTGGACAAAATGGCATGGATTTTTGCCGATTTTTACGAGACAAGGGGGTTAAGCAACCCATTCTTCTCTTAACAGCAAAGTCAACCATTTCCGATAAAGTCGAAGGCCTCGACGCGGGAGCGGATGATTACCTGACAAAACCTTTTGAAATTGAAGAGTTTAAGGCCCGTATTCGAGCCTTGTTCCGCAAAGCCCAAAATTATCCCCGTGATGTCGTGCAAACCGGAGATCTGACCCTTGACCCGAACTCGAGGGTCGTGATGCGGGCCGGAAAAGAAATCATCCTTTCAAAAAAAGAATCACAGCTCCTAGAGTATTTGATGCGTCATCAAGGTCAAATTGTGACCCGCGCGATGATTGCGAAGTCGGTTTGGGATTCAGAGACAACGCTGTATACCAACGTGATTGATGTTTTTGTGAATCGGCTTCGCAAGAAAATTGATGAAGGGCAACGTTACCGCTTAATTCAGACAGTACGTGGAAAGGGCTTTGTCGTCGGAGATATGGGTCCACAAATTGAGGATAGCCTTTGACCCCAGGTCTGTCGATCCGGCATCGTCTGGTTCTGACACACATTGGTTTGACGGTTCTTTTGCTAACCGCTCTCGGGGTGGGCTCCTTTGTCTGGTACGAAGGTCGTCAACGCCAATTGTTAGATCATTTTCTCTTGACCGAAGCTCAGCTGGCTCTTGATTCTTGTAGTTCGTACTGGCAGAACCAGACAGAGGTTCACCTACAAAGTAGCAACTTTCAGGCGTATCTCAATGCCTACTGGCAGAGACGACTCAATCGGCCTTTGCTCTTTAAAACCACTATTTATCTTCTGGATCTTCAGAACCAAGTAATCAGTGCTTCAAACCATGCTTTATCCCTTGAAAAAGCTATTCGTCAGCTTGAAACCTCTGCAACCTTTGTCACAATTCGTAACGCACCAGAACCTTTTCGCGTTCTTAACGAACCGTGGTACGAAAATCATAAGTTGGTCGGAGAAATCCGTGTCGCTTGTCTGTTGGCGGATAAGGGAACCTCGACGTGGAGTTTTCTTGGTGTTTTAGCCATTCTTTTAACCGGCTCCATTATCTTTAGTTCCGCTTTAGGGACCTTACTCATCTCTCGAGCCCTTCGCCCCGTTGCAAAAATGTCCGCTACCGCCGCCCATCTATCCGAAACCCACCTTGAGGATCGTTTACCCCAACCGCCGGGAAATGATGAAATTGGCCTTTTGGCCTCGACTTTGAATCAGCTTTTAGACCGGTTAGCTCTTGATCGAAGTTTTCAGGAACGCTTGGTAGAAGACCTTTCGCATCAATTGAGAACTCCTTTGACCATTTTGCGGGGGCGCAACGAAAATCTTTTGAACAAAAGTGACCTACCCCCTCGATGGCGAGAGGTTTTTGAAGACAACTTGATGGACGTCGACCAGATTGTTTCTTTTCTGAATACGATGCTCAAGTTAGCGCAACTAGAGAAAGGCTTGGAACAAGTTAACTGGGAAAAGCAAAGTTTGTCGCTGTTAACCCACGAGATAGTCGAGGAAATGTCCCCGCTTTGGGAGGATAAAGAATTGCGGCTGGTGCCCCAATGGGAAGGAAGCCCGACCGAGTGGGAGAACCTTCCCCCCTTAAAGACAGCGCTCGACCCTGTGACGGCCAAACAAGCACTAATGAATGTTTTAGACAACACCTATCGTCACGCACCGCCAGGGTCGAAAGTTCGGATTGATTTTCATCAAGGGGTTTCACCGCAAAAGGTTCGTGAAATTACGCTAACGATCACCAATCAGGGACCGCCGATACCCACAGAAAGTCTAGAAAAGATTTTTCAACGATTTTATCGCTTGCCAGAGGATCGCGAGTCCGAGGGGTATGGCTTAGGCTTGGCCATTGCGCGGAGCATGATGGAACAACAGAAAGGCCGTCTCAGAGCCTTGAATCCCCTTGAAGGTGGTGCAGCGTTTGAGTTTGTTTGGCCAGCTGTCTAAGGCGATTGTCTAACGAGCTATAGTTACACCTAAGAACCAGCCCTCTTAGCTTTCGAAAATTTGAGCTAGCTCGTCGCGGGTAAAACGGTAGACAGAAGAACAGTTGGCGCAGGTGGTTTCTAATGGAAACGGTCCTTTCTCAAGAATATCGGCTTTCTCCTCTGCCGAGAAACCTTGAAGGACATTTTGAAAGCGCTCCTTAGAACACGGGCAAAAGAATTCTACAGTGCGGTTTCCTAAAATCTTGGGGGAAGCATCATTAAACCAAAAATCCAAAAGTGCTTTCGCTGAATGACTTTGTTCAGCGTTTTCACCAATGGATGGAAGCTGGTTAAGCCGTTCCGCCATAGAATTCCAAACACTATCAGGGCAACCAGGCAGGGCTTGGATCAAAAGACCCGCCGCGGCAAGCGATTTTCCCCCCTCTGCAAAGGGTAGGCTAAGATCTAGCGCCGTCGAGGTTTGTTCTGATTGATCAAAATAGTGCACTAGGCCTCTGGCTAGCGATCGCTGGTCAAAGGCAACGGTTCCTGTAACGGGCACTCTTTTCCCCTCGCGGGTGTATGTTACAGAGAGAGTACCCGTTCCCCAAAGCTCGGAAAACGGAGCTTCTTTCCAAGCCGTGGGAATGCGAATAGGATTTTCAAAGAGATACCCTCGGACTTCACCATACGCATTAGCATCAACGGTAAAGCCACCAAGAGGACCGTTCGTGTTCACTTTGAGGTTGAGTCGATCTTCACCCTTGAGGGTTGAAGCCATCAAGAGGGCTGCCACATAAGCTTGACCCAAAAAATACGTTTCAAAGGGTCCGAGCTGATGGCTTTGAGCCATTTCTTCCACAACCATATTGGCTTGAACGTAGGCCCCACGAATCAGGCCTCCATAGAGGGTAAAGTGAGTAAGTTTTTCAGCAGCTCTACGTCTCCAGAGGTCTTCAGGCGTGCCAGGCAAAGGAGCTTTGTTCATAGTTCACCAAAAATAGTCACAAGGGTTAAAGTTGTCCAGCGTATTCAGGTACGAGTTCTCCCTCCACAGACAGAGGAACCACTTGGGTAATGCGCAGGTTGACAAACTGTCCAGTCAAGTCTTTTCCCTGAGAGGGGAAGCGCACTGCCACTTTGCCCTCGGTCCGTGCCGCCCAGTAGCCTGGTTTACGGTCAGGTTTGTCGACGAGAACACGAAGAGTTTGTCCGACAAGTGATTGGTTATAGGCCAAACTGCTTGCTAAAAGAACGTCTGTTAACTCGTGAAAACGACTCTTTTTTACTTCGCGAGGAACGTCATCCTCCCATCGGTACGAAGCGGCACCTGGACGAGGACTGTATTGGGCAATAAAGGCCATTTGAAATTGAAATTCTTCGAGAGCTAGACGCGTGTTGTAAAACTGCTCGTCAGTCTCACCGGTAAACCCCACAATAATGTCGGTAAAAAGTGTGGCCGTAGGGAGAATCGACCGGATATCCTTGACAATATCTCGATACCGATCAAGGCCATAATTTCGGTTCATACGAATGAGAACTTTGTCGTCGCCGGATTGAAGGGGAAGGTGAATCTGTTTGGCAAGCACCGGATATTCCGCAATAACCTCTAAGACCTCGCGCGTCATGTCTCGGGGATGAGGCGAGGTAAAGTATGTCCAGAAATCAGCCTTTTCGCGTTGGCCAATTTTGCCGACTTCTCTTAAAAGCTCTGCAAACGTTAGCTCCTGCCCTGGGCGATCTTGACCGTAGGAGTTCACGTTTTGCCCCAGCAAGGTCACCGACTTGTACCCCGCTCTGACAAGGTTTTGCACTTCTTCGAGAACTTCGTTCGAAGGGCGTGAGACTTCACGGCCACGAGTATAAGGTACGGCACAAAATGTACAAAATTTGTCACAGCCATTTTGAATGGGAACGAAAGCCTCGAAGGGACTGCTGTACTGTGGTTTTACTTGCCAAAAGCCCCCCATCAAAGGGGAAAATTCTGTCTCTTCGCGCTCTAAAGAGGTGCTCAAGGGTGTCGTCACACCGTACTGGCGAAACATGTCGGGTAGGTCTTTTAGTTGTTGTAAGCTAAAAATTAAATCGAATTTTTTCAAAAACTTTTCATGGTCAGCAGGAAGAATACAGCCAGAAACAAAGGTCAAAAGATTTTTTGAGGCTTTTTGCTCATTCCATTCATAGATTTTTGAGTAGACTTTATCGATTGCTTTTTGACGTACAGAGCAGGCAACAATACCGCGGACAAATGCTTCTTCTTCGTTCTCGGTTTTCTCCAGGCCCATTTGACGAAGAACAGCCTGAATTCGTTCAGAATCCGACTGATTCATTTGGCAACCCAAATTTAAAATAAAGTATTTCATCATTGGTCCGCCTTGTTAGAAATAAACTTCTGTAAAGATTTGCGACGAAGGGATTCCCTTTTCTTTGAGCAGGTCAAAGGCGTCGTAGATCATATCACAATTACCGCAAAGGTACACTTGAGTCTCGGACAACCACTCATGGTCACGCAGATATTGGGTGACCCTCCCTTGGTAATCGCCACCGCCCCCGGTAACGCAACTGACCAACCGTGAACGGTCAAAATCAGCATAGCCGTATTGCTCTTCCTGATGTCTCACTCCGTGAAGGAATTGGTAATTGAGGGTCGGCAAGGAATTGGTAAGACAATGGAAAGGAGAAAGGCCTGTTCCCGTCGCAATGAACAAAAACGGTTTTTGTTTTTGCGCTTCTGAGATCAAAAAATAGCCGAAGGGCCCATCAACAGCCAAAAAGTCGCCTGGTTTGGTTTGCGCAAGTTGACGGCTGACTTTACCATCGGGGACTACCCGTATAAGGATTTCTAAAAAGTCGGCAGTGAGAGGGGAATAAATGGAATATTCGCGCTGTTCTCGGTGCCCTGCAAGGCCCACGCTGAGATATTGACCTGGTTGAAAGGTCAGTCCTTCGCGGCTAAAACGGAGAATAAAAGTCTCGGGAGTGATAAAGGTCACCGACTGGACCTGACATTGGCGTTGAGCTTCCACCGGCCCAAAATAGGGTAAACGACAGCTTTAGTCAAGTTTCAAGCCGGTAGCCTAAGGACACTCCTCAGGCCCAATTTTTTCAGGTACAATCAATCTATGGATTTGTTTCGGTCAGCAAAACCTGCATATGAACCACTTGCCAGCCGTATGCGGCCAAGAAACCTCGATGAATTTGTAGGCCAAGAGCATATTTTAGCACCGGGACGCCTGTTGAGGCGTGCGATTGAATCCGATCACCTTACCAGCGTTATTTTTTATGGACCGCCGGGAACGGGAAAAACAACCTTAGCACGGTTAATCGCGGCGAAAACTCAGGGTGCATTTCTTGCCCTCAATGCCGTTTTGACCGGCGTCAAAGAAATCCGTGAGATTTTGGAAGAAGCTCGTCGCGAAAGAGATTTGCGTGGCCGAAAAACGATTTTGTTTGTGGATGAAGTTCATCGCTGGAACCGCTCACAACAAGATGCCCTTTTACCCTGGGTTGAAAACGGTACCTTTCTCTTGGTAGGGGCTACAACGGAAAATCCGTTCTTCGAGGTAAATGCTGCTTTAGTTTCACGTTCTCGTATTTTTCAACTAGTGCCATTAGACGAAAAAGGCTTACGCGCCATCGTTGATCAAACTTTGACAGATAAAGAAAGAGGTTACGGGCAGTTCAAAGTCACCCTTGAAGACCAGGCGCTGGAACACCTTCTTCGGGTTGCGGCGGGCGATGCACGAAGTCTCCTCAATGCTTTAGAACTCGCGGTCGAGAGCGCGGTGTCGCCCTTTCCCCCTGAAGTGGGAACACAGATTCCGGTAACCTTGACGATGGCTGAAGAAAGCTTACAAAAAAAAGTTGTTCTCTACGACAAGGACGGGGATTATCACTTTGATACTATTTCTGCTTTTATTAAATCTCTGCGAGGAAGTGATCCTGATGCGGCTCTGTATTGGCTAGCTAAAATGGTAGCTGCTGGTGAGGACCCGCAATTTCTGTGGAGACGGATGTTGATCAGTGCCAGCGAGGATATAGGGTTGGCAGATCCACAGGCGATAGTGATCGTTGAAGCCGCTTACCGGGCTTTTGAAAAAGTGGGGCTTCCCGAAGGGCAATATGCTCTAGCACAAGCGGCCTTATATTTAGCGGTTTGCCCCAAGAGTAATAGTACGTCTGGGTATTTTGAAGCTCTCAAAAACGTTGAAGCAGAACGCGCCGAGGTACCACCAGCTCTGAAAGATGCTAGCCGTGATGGAAAAGGCTTTGGTCACGGGCAGGGCTACCTTTATCCTCATGCTTTTCGCGAGCATTGGGTAGCTCAGCACTACTTGCCAGCTTCGCTTTTGGGGCGAGTTTTTTATGAACCTTCTGAGTCTGGCTGGGAACAAAATATCCGTGCTGAGGTCGGGCGACGTCGCGATTTACTTCTTGACCTCGAAGTAGTGGATTCTGAGAATTTGACTTTTTCAGGAGCTTCTTTGAACCCCTGGATTAAGCGATCACAGTCGGCCCCACACCGAGCCGAAGAAATTCTTTTGGCAAAAGTCTTTGAAGGCTTAGCCCTTCGTCGTCACGATCGACTTTGGATCGCCGAAGACAAGGGTTTTTTGCTCACCAGAGAGGCCCTTGCGCGAGTCCCTGAGGGTGGAGTGTGGGTAAGCCGACCAACCGGGACGCAAACCCAGGGAGCTCCGATACCTCCCGGAGCTGTAGTCTTTGAAGGAGGATCTCGTGTTCCTGATCCGAAGTGGCTATCCTCGGGCATTCGCTTTGAAGCGATTTTGTTTTGGGCCTGGCCGCCTGAACAGAAAGAGCCAGCATCACAGACCTTCGAGACAACACTTTCGGCTCTGTTATCAGAACAAGGAGAGCTAGTATGGTTGTTTGCCTTGCGGGATAAAGGACCGCGACTTTTAGATTTTCTTAAAGAGAGCGTCTTTACGCCTGAGGAATGGGCTACTTTACGCCGTCTCGAGGCTGAGTTTCTCAGTTTAGGGACTCAACCGCTTCCTGCAGAGGCTTTGATCATAACAGCCGGGGAACAACGGATCTTGGACGAAGCAACGTGGGGACGGTGGTGGGCAACAGAGCGAGCTCAGGGGTGGGGAGCCTTTCTTAAAAGCAAAGGAGTCACAGAGGACTGTTTGCAAAAAGCTGTTGCCGGTAGGCCTCGGCACGAGGTTTCTTGGGAACGGTCTTGGGGATTACTGAGAGTAAGTTCAGCTGCTTTTTTACGCTAATACTTGAGCCAGACGAGAGATTCCTATAAAATCACTCAGATTATGCGAGTCGCTTTTCAAACATTGGGTTGTCGATTAAATCAATTTGAGTCGGATGCCTTAGCGGCACAATTTCTTGCCAAAGGCTGGAAAACGGTAGAGTTTCATGAAGAAGCCGAAGTCTACGTGATCAATACTTGTACCGTGACAAACAAAAGTGATCGAAAAAGCCGTAATGTCATTCATCATCCCCTACGACGACGTCCTGAATCTTTAGTAGTGGTCACAGGTTGCTACACTGAAAGCTCGCGAAAAGACTTGGAAAAAGAACCGGGAATTGGGTTAGTGGTACCTAATCAACAAAAGAACATGTTGGTATCGTTAGTAGAAGCCCGCCTTGAGGGCGAATTGCCGGAGGGCCTACCAGGTGAAGTGCTGCCCCTGAGTTTGGGCAATGTTTTTGACTACCCTGTCCTTCCGCGTGTTTTTCATACAAGAGCTTCAATCAAGGTCCAAGATGGTTGCGATAATTTTTGTAACTTTTGTATCATCCCGCAGGTACGCGGCCGGGCACAAAGTCGTCCACTAGGCGAAATTCTTAAGGAGGCTACCCAGCTGGTAAACAGCGGCGTTAAAGAGCTCGTCCTTACCGGAGTAAATATTGGCCGCTACGATGACGAGGGCAGGCACCTCGATGACGTAATCCGACAGCTTTTAGCTTTGCCGGGAGACTGGAGATTACGGCTATCTAGCTTAGAACCCGATGGCTTGCCAGAAAATTTCGCTGAGCTATTCTTACATCCGAAAATGGTGCCCCATTTGCATCTTTGCTTGCAAAGTGCTTCAAATCGCGTTCTTTTGGCAATGCGGCGGCAGTATACCTATGAAGACTATCGCCATTTGGTAGATCTCTTGCGCGACAAAGTCCCCGGTTTTCACTTCACTACGGACCTTATTGTTGGTTTTCCCGGCGAAACCGAAGACGAGTTTCGACAAACGTGTCAGTCGATTCACGACCTTCAATTCTCACATGCCCACGTATTCAAATATTCACGACGTTCGGGAACGCGAGCCGACCGTATGGATGAGCAAATTCCTGAAACGATTAAGGCCGAAAGAAGTCGGATTCTTCACGAGAAAGTCGAAGAGCAAAAGTTGGCCATAATGAATAGTTGGGTAGGAAAAACTCAGAGGGTACTTATTGAAAAGTTTTCTTCCGGGCCGTCACGCGGTTGGGGGGAACACTATCTTCCTGTGGTTTTAGAATCTGAGGCCGTTCGAAACGAGTTTGTAACGACCAGAATTTCTGGGGTAAAGCGTCTTGACGGCGACCTCGTTCTAACAGGAATCCCGTTACGATAACTTCCCAGCGAAGATTTTCGGAAAGTCTTTAAGAAAAGCCAAGTAATCAGGGTAGGGGAGCGGCTTGCTAAAAAAATAGCCCTGAAACGTATCACAGCCACGCTCATACAGCCATTCAATTTGTTCACGGGTCTCTGTCCCTTCAACGATAATGCCCAAGTTGAGATCTTTTGCTAGGGTTATGATGGCTTTTGTTAGAGCTTGATCATTAGGACGTCGGGTAACCTCGTCTACGAACGATTTATCAATTTTTACGACATCGATGGGAAGATCTTTTAAGTAACTGAGAGAGGAATAGCCTGTCCCAAAATCATCAATAAGAATTCGGTATCCTGCCGCACGGAGTTCTTTCATTTTTTCAATGATTTCTTGAAAGTTTCTCATTAAACCGCTTTCGGTAAGTTCAATTTTTAATAGGCTGGGGTTCAGACCTCTCCGTTTGACGATGTCTTGGACCATCCCCGTGATATCTTCATGCTGGAACTGAATACTTGAAAAATTCACGCTGAGCGTTTGGTGTTGGTGTCCTGTTGCTTGTAAATCCATTAAATAGGCCAACGAGGAATGCAGAATCCAGTGACCTAGAGGAATAATCAACCCAGTCTCTTCGGCGATGGGGATAAAACTGGAGGGCGGGATGTATCCTTTCGTGGGGTGTTTCCAACGAATGAGGGTTTCGGCACCTTGAACGGCCCCTTTCCACCCTTGAGGTGTCCGCGTGATTTTTACTTGGGGGTGAAAAAAAAGCTCCAGTTGGGGTTTTTCATCTAAAGAAGCCTGAGACTCTAAGGCCAAGAGTAAACCGTTTTGAATTTCTGCTCGATCAACAATGCTGTCCTTGAGTTCTGGAGAGAAAATTTTGTAGGGCACTTTTTCTTTGATCGCTTCAGAAAGGGCGATATCCGCATTTCGTAAAAGAGTTGCTTTCTTTTTGCCATGTTCAGGATACAAGGCGATTCCTAAGTTGACGCCCAAAGAAATTGTACTCCCTGCCATGGCATGGGTTTTCTCGACGGATTCGACGACTTGATGGGCAAATTGCTCCAACGAGCCTTCCAGGGTGTTCAATTTGAGCAAAATAAAAAACTCATCCTCGTGGGTGTGAAAGGTAAAGCCGTCGTTACCCACCATTTTTTGCAAGCGTAACGAAGTTTGGTACAAAATCCATTCGGGAATGTTGGTGTTAAATGTTCGTTTTAAAATTCCATAGTTTTCATTCAAGGCCACAAACATGACTGCCTTTGGTAAGTCGTCGGCTTCAAGTAAGTCATTGAGCTGTTGATGTAAAACCAACGAATTGGGTAGACCCGTCTCAGAACTGGTGGTCAGCTGGCTGAGAAGTTTGGCATTTTTTCTCCTTTCCAGCAGTAACTCATCTTGGGCTTCTTGAAGGAGTTTTTTATAATTGTAGCGTTCAGATTCAGCAAGAAGCCCCACACCTTTCCTCTTGATTAAGTCTAAAAAGGTTTAGTGAGGAATTCAAGATGAAGTTTTGCCAACACACTGGGGACAATGCCCTTTATACAACAAATGAGTCTCTTTTACCTGAAAACCTTTTAGTTCAGTCGGCAGGGGGGATGCTTTCGCATCGATATCAAAGATCTGCCCACAGCCAGTACAAAAGAAGTGCGCGTGAATGGGATCCGAAAGATCGTAGCGAGCCTCGGTTCCCTCAACAGGCACCGGGATGACTAAATGCTTTTCGAGAAAAAGATTAATCGTATTGTAGACAGTTGCTCTTGAGAGGCTAGGAATGTGGGGATGCAAGTCATCAAAAATTTTACTGACAGAGGGGTGTTCTCGAGAATTTTGCAGGTAATCGAAGATTCGAACCCGTTGAAAGGACGCTTTAATGCCTTTTTGGCGTAAAAAAATTTCGGGTTGGGTTACAATGGTGCGCATGAAAACCTCTTTATTTAAAGAAACACCTTAGTGTACGGATCGTCAAGGGCAAGGCTCGTCAAGAGTGAAAGCCCTGAACTAAACTGGCTCCGGCAATTATATAGCGTAATTCAGTTTGTTTTCCATTCCAACCAGAAGGTTGTACGACCATAATCATGAGAATGCGATCTTCGTAGGGTGAGGGGGTGAAGCCTAACAACAAGGCGCGTCGCCAAACGCCGTGACGTTCCATAACGACTTTTGTGCCAAGTCCCCCCCCGTGAAGAACAAGCCGTAAGGTTGTTCCCCACTGCTGGCCTGTTTTGATAAGATCAAGATAAGGCTGAAAAAAGACATCATTTGAGTCTATCAACGGGAAGGTCCCCATCTGAAAGTTGCAGGGGTGAAGACTCCATTTTTTTCTTAGTGTGCTGATCTGAGCCTCTTGCGAAGTCCACCAAGATTTTTGACTACCTGTTCCCCAGCCTGGCAAAGTCAAGGTGTCGACGGGGCGATCATCAATGCAATCCCAGACTTCAAAACGAACTGTCGTTGAAGGATTGTCGGTTTGGGCGGTCAGGACTTTAGCGTCACGACTCCACGCTAAAAGGTAAAGCTCGGGCCGAGGAAGGGTCAGCCAAACTGGTGAAACTCCTTTTCCTGTCATGAGAAAATCTAAAAATAAAGGCTTGGGGTAGGCTTGAATAAAGCTGACGTTCAGCACACCAAACAACGATAAAAAGAGAAATAGCAAAAAGCCTTTTCCCCTGAGCTTGCCTAAGACTCCCTTTGGACGGTAAACCATTAGCAGAACTATAGCGTCTTCAACAATTTTCAACAAGGAACGGGCATGGCTTGGGAGATTGAATTAAAAGCAAGTTTAGCTTCTCCGAAAGAAGTTGAGGCTTTGTTAACACAGCGGGGGTTCTCGCCCACTCACCTTGAAAAAGAAGATGTCTATTTTCAAGGCCCTACGCCACTTCGCCTTCGACGGGAAGGCTCACGCTGGACGGTGACTTCAAAGGCTAAAACCGTGATCGACGGTCTCGAAGTGAATCGTGAGCTTGAATTTGAAATCTCAGACCCTGAGAATTTTTTTCGTTGGGTACAGCTTTTAGGTTTTTCCTTTTGGTATAAGAAAAGCAAACGCGGTCGAGCTTACCGCTGGAACGACTTGTTAATAGAGGTAGTTAACGTTGAACCGTTAGGATGGTTTGTCGAAATCGAAAAAATCCTTCCTGATGAGGCCGACCTCTCGGCGCAACAGAACGCCCGACAGGAAATTCTTACCGTTCTCAATCAGTTACAGGTTCCTCTCGAGAATCTTGAGCCAAAAACCTATGCCGAGCTTTTAGGGGTACGGCTTGGGGGTAAACCTCTTTCAGAAAGTTAACGTTCTCCCAGTAAGAGTTTTAGCTCCTGAATTTCTTGGATCAATTTGGCTCGATCAAGATTCTGAAAACGTTTAGGAATCATTTCACGACTGGTACATTCCAAGGCTGCCACGAGATTCTGCAGTTCAATCTCGTGAGGGTAAACGGGGGGGATGAAATCTTTTATGGTTTCTTCCAGATCATCCTTGGTGATAAAAGTTCGGCCCGCCAACGCCGCTGAAAATTTCGCACGAATGAGAATCGCTTCTAAATCCGCCCCTGAAAATTCTTGACGAAATTTCTTCAAGAGGTCGCTAATCGAAAAATCACGAATTTTTAGATCGAGCTTTTTGACAAGAGTGTGAAACAAGGCTTCTTTTTCTTCAGGAGATTCGGGATAAAACAGGGCCAAATGTTCTTCGGCGCGGCCTTGTCGTTTGAGATCGATGGGGATTAAGTCAGGGCGACTGGTAACCAAAAACCATAAAATGCGTCCTCGGTTTTCAGTATTTCCCATAAAGTTTGCTAGTTGAGAAAAAATCCGACTTGTTGTGTCAGAGTGCTCCGTGTGAGAGCGAGGGTCTTTCAAAAGGACATCGGCTTCGTCGATAAGAACCCCAACAGGAGCCATGGCTTGAAAGATCCCAAGAACTTTTTCAAGATTACTTTCTGTGACACCTTGCCAGCGACTTTTTAAGTTTTGTAAACGAACAATGGGAATGCCTAGTTCCGCAGCAAAGGCTGAAACGAGAAAAGTTTTTCCTGTTCCTACAGGGCCTGCAATGAGGTAGCCCATGGGTAAGACATCTAACCGGCCTTGTTTGATGGCCTTTGTAGCCGATTGCAGGCGTCGTTTAACAAATTCGTGACCAGAGACATAGTCCAAATTGTACGAGCCTTCTAAAAATTCTAACAAACCGCCGGCTTCATTTTCAAGAATCTCTTTCTTTTTTCTTTTGAGATAATCCAGCGAAATGGGCTCACCTTCTTGGAAACTTTCTGAGGCGATCTGATGCAGATTCATCAGGTTCAACCCCCCCGTCATTTGAGCAACCAAGGAGCAACTTAAGCGACTTTCTAAAAGAAGCTTGTCCTGCCTTTCGAGAAATTGAAGAAATTTTTCACGGACTTCTGTATCGGGTATGGGTAAAGACACCTTGACCGTTAGCGGAGAAGCAGAAAGTTTTTGATTCAACTCGGTCATATTTTCGGTGATAAGAAAAATTGAAACATCCCCTTGCGTAAAAATTGGATCATGAGCCCAGCGGTTCAAGGTAACATAGCAGGTACGATCTTCTTCGGTCATTTGGGTCATTTCTGCCGCGGGCAGAAGAGTTTCGGCATAATCGATGATCAAAACGATGCGAAGCTTTTTGGGCAGGTTAAGCAGAAAGTATTTTTCAAGGTAATGAAATGCCGTAAGGGGATCAGAACTAAAAAACGCTGTACTATCGGCTTCAGGAAAAGTCTGGGTCATGGCATCGAAATAATCTTGCCGCATCGAGATGTCATTGAAATTGATACCCGAAGACCGGTCAAAGTAGACGATGATATCGCGATTCGCAAACAGCACGTCACTGACATATTCTTGAATTCGCGTAAAAACGAATTCGTCTTCTATCAAGCGATGGGGTAAAAAATCCCGGACGTTGCCATGAAGAATGTATAAATTGGTGGTCTTTGAAAGGTATTTGTAGGAAAGCTCCTGGGCCCACATCGGGAGAACTTTGATGTATTCCAGGTTTTTGCGAATCAGCTGAGGACTCATTCCCCCTCCCGCACCCTAGTATACTGTGATGTCATCGGGGTGTCAGGAGGCTACCTAGTAAGTTTTTGGTCCCATGGCTTCGAATTCTTGTCGAACCTTTTGCAAGTGATCAAGTTGACGTTGAATAATGGCGTGGTAATTTAAATCGCCGGTTTGGATTCGCCAAGCCTCGTCGCTCCAGAACTGAATGTTGTCAAGTTCAATAAAAGGGTATTTTTTAGCTTTTTCTGCCCATCGTACGGCATCATCCCAGTAACCAAAAGCAACTTTGTAGACCTTTTCGGCCGTTTTCAGGCTGTCGAGGTTGGCCGCTTTCCAAGGGTAATTAAAGAAATAGGCATGGTCTTTGTCAAAATCATGCCCAAGTTGCAGGTACTGCTGAATGAGAAGAATATCAACATGCATCATAAAAAGGTCTCGGTAGAGGGCCCATTGTGTCTTGTTGGTAATTCTTGTTAAGGCATTGAGGGGGTTGGCAAAATCCGCTTTTCTGGCTTGCTCCAGGTACCAAATGTTTTCCATGCAGTCGTCGGGGTACTGATACAAGTGTTCATGAAAGAGCTGGTACCACTGTTCTGCATATAAGATCTTATAGGCCAATGCCGGTGTCGCAGAGGCCAAAACCAAGGCGAAAACCCAAAACAGGCGTTTCATTCTTCTCTTATCGGCACACTTTTCTTATCGGCAAAGCCGTTCCCAAATTTCTTCGTGAATTTCAGATTTTGGTTTTCGGCCATCAATGAGGATAATTTCTGATTCTAGAGACTCTTGTTTAAGTTGCTCCCAGACTCGATGGTATCCTGCCCTAATTCGTTCTTGCAGGGTTGCTTTTTCAAAGAGTTCTTCAGCCAAGGCCCTTTGGTCGCGTCGAGCGGCTGCCGTTTCTGTGTCGACATCTAAAAAGAAGATCGCTTCCGGTAGCGGAAAGGGCGCTTGAAGAGACCAAACGTGGTCCCAGGGGAGGTCTAGACTTTGGTAAGCCATTGATGAGAACCAGTAGCGGTCGGTGAGTATTTTTCGACCTTCTGTGAGGCGGTGTTGAATCCCTGTTCTCGCAAAAAGGTGCTCTTGGCGATCGGCGGCGAATAACCAAGCCAAGGTTTGGGCAGAACCCTCCAGTTCATGTCGCAGAAACCTTCTTAAGAGGGTTCCGATGACTCCTGGTGTCGGTTCTGCCTCACAGTCTAACGTGAGGTTTTCTTGTTGAGCCCTTGTCCGACAGAGTTCCAGCTGGGTTGTGGTTCCCGAACCGTCCATGCCTTCAAGAACGAAAAAGCCTTTCCAAATATCCCTTTTTTTTTCTGTCATTTTTCTTGTATAATCTCCTTGTGTCGCGATTTTTCTTAATTCTGATGCTGATTCTGTTTCCTTTTCTGGTGAGCTGGAGTTTTCCCTCTGGTATTACCGAAATTCGCGTGATGAAGGAAGTTTTACTTCTTCCTCCTCCTTTGCCTGAAATTTGGCCGGATCAAATGGTCAAGCTTCAACCAAAGGGGTGGATTCCGTTGGAAGGCTCCCTTCGTCCCTTGCCTGAACCGGAGAACCCATGAGCCTCAACCCCGCCTCCTTCTTCTTTCTCATTCCTATTCTTGCCGTGTCTGTCTATGCCGTGGCTCTCATTTTGCAAAAAGCCCTCCAGACGGCTATTCATAAGCCGCTTTCGGACGTTCACTTTGAAAGACTCCTAGAGCAATGTCAATTAGGGTATGCCTACGTCACTGAGGGGCTTGCCCCCCGGCACCCTGTGGCGCTTGTCCTCGAAGTTTCACCCGCTCAACGAAAACGTTGTGCACAAACAGAATTAAGTCGCTACGAAGATCGGATTGCGTATTTGCCCATTCTTGCCAATGTCGCCACACTCTTAGGATTATTTGGTACCGTAACAGGGATGATTCTTGCGTTCTTAGCACTCCGCGCTGGTGGTGGTGCTGATCCTGCCGCCTTGGCAGGGGGCATCGCTCAGTCTTTGATCGCAACGGCGTTGGGACTAATGGCCGCTGTACCTTGTTTAGGTTTTCATGCGGTTTTTCAGCGGCGAGCGGACCGAATGGCAAGTCAGCTTGAAACTCTGTTGGACGTCTTGGAGGAGCCTCGACGTGAATAAACTACGGCGCTCTCACCGGCAGCCGACGTGGCTTTTACTTACCCCATTTATCGACGTCCTTTTAGTCTTGATCAGCTTTATCTTGAGTATAAGTTTTCAGATCCGCTTTGCTGTCGATGTTACCTTGCCACAAGCACAAACTGGACGAAGTGTTCGTAATGACTCACTGACAGTTTCGGTGTTGCGCAATGGTTCGCTTTTGGTGGGAGGGCAAGTGACTTCTTTAGACGGATTAAATGCCGTTTTGGATCAACAGCTTAAAGGTCATTCTGGAAATTGGCGCGTTTTTCTTCAGGGGGATGAAGAAATATCATATAGTCTTTTGGTTCAAGTGATGGATGCACTGAGGCAGAGAGGTATCACCGATATTTCGCTGTTAACAAGGAAAGGAAGCCGGGAATGAGAGGCGTAAGCCTCCTTTTTTGGGGCCTATCGCTCCTATTTCACCTCATCATTCTCGTGTTGGTTCTGATTTTTTGGCCGGCAAACAGATTGCCGCCGCCCTCTGTGAGTTTGTACCTAGCTAGTGGACCAGCACCCAGCGGAGGTGTCCTAGAAAGGGGCGAAGCTCCGCATCCTACTCCCCCCAGGGCTCCTCGAGTTGTATCACCACAACCTGTTGTCCGTGCTCATTGGCACTCCTTAAGGGGTGAACCCCAACCAAAGTCGTCCACGCCTGAAAAGCTTCCACCGCCAAGTTTTCCAGAACAAGAGGCTTCTGCAGAGGATTTGTTAGGGGAAAGTGCCTCGACACAATCGGCGTCGGCAAAAGTTTGGACCTCAGGGGGAGGGTCGGCTCCATCCCTTTTACCACCCATTCCTCCGCAACATATTCCAGAAGGAGAAATTACCTGGCACCTGACTTTGTGGATTCCTCCTCAGGGAGGTTCTCCGTCTCGCATCTTGGGCTTAGAAACAGCACATCCTCGTCTTGATAGTTGGCTTGGTGCTTGGTTGGCTCGTCAGGGTTTTCCGGCCTCAGAAACCGGCAAAAGTTATCAGATTCACTGGGTTCTCAAGTTAAAAGCTGTGAGTCCAGATTGATGAGTTAAGCATGAGATGGCGTTGGAACTGGAAAACCTTACAGACACCGATACTCGTTGCACTGGCTTGGCTCTTGGCAACATTAATTCCATTAGGTGGGGATGCGTTTTGGCAAAACCAAAAGAAGGCACTTTTATCAGCGTTGCAAAAATCTTTGGACGCAACGATTTCTTATGGGCATTTATCTTCCAACATTTTTGAATACCTTGATTTTCATGATGTCAAGATCAGGGCTAACGGTCGGGATATTTTTTATGCGTCAGGAATTCGAGTCTATTGGAATTGGTTGGCCATTTTTCAAGGGCATGAGGAAAACGCGATTGCCCGATTACAAATTATCAATTCACGGGTTCAGCTTGATACACAAAAAGATGCTAAATTTTTAGCAAATGGAGAACATTTGCTGACGGACACCAAAGCCCAAGCCCCTCCTCCCATAGAGATATTTAACATGTCGGCCGATATAACCACCCCTGTAGGACATTTTAGCACTGTCAATGGGTTTTTAACATTGAAGCGCCAGGCTAATGAGTGGCAAATGATTTTTCGAACAGCTTTAGAGGGCCATTTAGTCAAAGCTGTATATGGGCTATCGTCAGGAACAACATCTTTACAAGGGGTACTTCACGTCGATAACCAATTTCAAGATTGGGTAATCAAGGCTCATGCCGACACACTGTCCACCAATTTGTTTGATTTGGGCGCTTTTGGGTTTCAGCTTGAAAGGACGCCCACTAAGGTCTTGATTTCAAAAACACAAGATCAACAGGCGTTGGATTTGTCGGTTCTTTGGGATCATCAAGGAATCAAGGCACAAATGACCACTGATCACTATCAATTTTTGCAGTGGCTTCATTGGAAAAACTCACTTGCTGTTAATCGGTGGCTTGCGACGACTTGGACTGGCAAAGTCGCACTTGATTGGAATCCTTTAACTCAATTTTGGCAAGCAAACCTAAAAGGACAGGCCCTATTTTCGCGAGATTTATTTCCCGACCAAAGCTCAGCAACAGCAGATATTCAAGCGGACTCACGGGTTATTCGTGTCAAGCAGTTTGAATTTGACACTCTTCATGGGGCCCTTGGCTTTCAGGGGGATATTCTTGTCAAGTCAAAATTACCACAGGGAATTTTGACGGTAAAACACTGGAATTTTCCTGGTTTGGGGACTTTTAACGGTGAAACGGTTTTACAACGGCAAGAGGATTACTGTACTTTTCAGGGTAAACACTGGTTATGGAACCGTCTTCAATTCAACAAGCCCCATGGCCGTTTTGATTTTAAAGGTCAACAGGTAGCATTTTTAATAAATTCGGGTTGGAAGGATTATCCTGAATTTTCTTTAGGCTTATCGGGAACAGTGTCTTTGAAAGCTTCTTCATTTGCAGTCGCCTATAGTGTAGGCAACCTCCCGTTAGCAGGGGTGGCTTCACAAGCTGGCCCTGTCGCTCTAGACGCCGCGTTGGTGAATGCACTTTCTGGCTGGCAAGTCAGTTCGAGTGGTTTGGTTCGTTCATCCTCTGAAGGCCTCGAAGCCACGCCCTCACTTTGGAAGTTAGTCGATATCAAAAATCCTCGACGAAACGTTAGCTTTAATTTTGCTTTTCAAAAGCGTCTTCTCAAAGTTTCGCAGGTTACAGGACAATGGGATAATTTTCCTTTTTCAGGCGATCTTTCGGTCGATTTTCAAAAAAAAGATCATATTTCTCTTCGATCGGACTGGGATCTTTATCAAAAGCATTTTGATTTACAGGGAGAATACTGGCCTTCATTACGTCGGTTTATTTTAGGGGGAAGCTCGGGAATATCGGGAGTCTGGGAAGGAACACCCGAAGCTTGGTTAGCTTCTGTTCAAGTTCAACGATTCCCTTTGCCGGGTGGAGGTTCTCTATCCTTTCAAGGTAGCTTATCACAGCAAGGAACGAATTTATCGGGAGGCTTCTATGACGGCACTTGGCAAGGTTTCTATCCCCTGGGGAAAGCCCCCTTTACGGTAAATTGGTACGCAGGTCTCGAGGACCATCGTCTTGCCATCCATATTCTGCGTTGGTCAGATCTCTGGGGGGTTCGGCAAGGAAGTCTGGCGCTGTCGTGGGGAAAGCTCTCGGTCCCTTGGCGCGCAGAATTGAGAATCACCTCGCCCGAAGGGGAATCCGAGCATATTCAGGTTAACTGGCTATGGGGCGAGGTTATCAATGTGGATGCCAAGTGGCGTCATTCCCCTGTGCAACGGTTTCTCCCTGCGCCTTGGCAAGGAACCTGGCAAGGTCAGGGAAATTTTGTCTGGACCAAGACCGACGGTGTCAGCTGGAATGCTGTCATAGCTTCTGAGAAATTTTTTTATGGGAATGACCCTGTTGCCGTATCGTGTGGGCTGTCGGGAACTTTATCACATGGGGAGATTCATGGTTTCAAAGGCTCCTGGGGAGGCGGTAGCATTTCTGATGGGCGACTTTCTCTCGACTGGCAAAAAAAAGAATGGACTTGGGTTTCTCATCAATCGGTATCTGTAGCAGGAAAAAAATGGACGTGGCAAGGCGTTAACCAAGGGCGGTGGAAGGGGGAAAACCAGACCTTGCAACTTGAAACAACCTATCAATGGTCAAATGCGCAGTTAGGGGGACTTCATTTTCCGTCAGGAGTTTTTCAGGGAGAGCTTCATGGTCAAAATTGGCGTCTGAGTTCCGTAGATGGCATTTTTAAGGCGCAGGGTCAAGGATTGTCTCATTATGAAGTGCATATTTTGTCACCGCAAGGGACAATCCTTAACGCAGAAGGACGGTTGAGTCCGCAGAATTTTCATACAGAAGTGACCAGTTTTCGGTTGCCGCTCAAAGAAATTGCCCCTTGGCTGAACAGCGATATGTTGAGGATTCACGAGGGAGTCATGGTTGGCAGTGTTAACATTTTTGGCTCTTGGATTGATCCGAGCATTACAGGCGACGCGGAACTTCAAAATTTTGTCTTTAATAACGCTTTTTTACGAAAAACAGTGGGGCCGTTCTCGGGAGCTATTGAGTTTCGAGACAAGACGATTACAATTCCAGAAGTGAATGTTGGACCAAAAGGCCAAAGTTGGTTAGTAGGCGGGACTCTTCACTTTGACCACGCCGCGATTGATCACTTTAATTTATCGGTGCGAACAGATGAGCTTTCTTGGATACCAGCTCGCTATGTTTTAACAGGAATTGATGCAGAAGGTTGGGCGTCGGGTGAGCTTTCCTTTATTGGCGATGCTTATGCAATGACCGTACGGGGGGATTTAACGGTTCAGAACACCGAGATGCGGCTGATTCCCGTTCAAGAGACCCCAGAAAGCAACTACGGCCTGAATGTGGATTTACATATAAAAACAGGGCGCAAGGTAGAATTTGTCTGGCCAGATCCTAATATACCTTTGGTTAAAGCGACTGCTATGCCTGGACAGAAGTTGCTAATTCGCTACAACGATCAGGCTTCTCAGCTTTCTCTGTTGGGTGTGATCGAGTTCTTAACGGGCGAGATCAATTATGTTTCACAAACTTTTCAAATTCAGGACGGAAAGCTAACATTTCATGAGTCCGAAAGCTCTTTTGACCCTCATCTCAGTGTTCATGCGGACCTAAAAACTCGTGATTCGGAAGGCCCTGTGATCATTATTCTCAAGGCTGATGGGCCTTTGAGTGAGTTTTCACCTACTTTTAGCACAATCCCGTATCGCACCCCCGAAGAGCTTCAACAACTCCTGGGGACCACTTTGGCCGTGGCAAGCTCTACTACGCCCCTAGATTCTGCTTTTTCGGTAGCCTCGGATTTAGGCTCAGGCATCCTGTTGCGTCCTTTTGAAGAATCTGTTAAAAAAAGCTTTGGGTTGGATCTTTTTTCCATCAGAACCCAGATTCTTGAGAAGGCCCTAACGCAGTCAAGTTCAGCGACATCAAGCTACCTTGATAATACCAGGGTGTATTTTGGTAAGTACTTAGGAGATAAGCTTTTTTTGCAGGGAGATCTCAATATTCATCAAAATCCTGTCGTGGGTGGTATACAGACTACAGGATTTCAAGTGGACCCCGAAATACAGATGGAATTTACGACGCCGTTCTTTCTCTTGAATTGGACGATTGTCCCTCAGCATGTTCAAAGTTTATTTGTCACGGATAATACCGTAACGTTCAGTTGGAATTGGAGTTATTGACACGAAGGAGAGTTCATGACGTTTCGCAGGTTATTTGCCGTTCTGATTTTCACG
>JAJXWL010000151.1 GCA_021781625.1 bacterium | reverse complement strand
GTAGACGACCTGGAAAGGAGATCGCATGAAAACTAAAGTCGGCATTTTAGGCGCAGGAGCCTGGGGCACCGCGATGGGTAAGGCCATCGCCGAAAAAGGTCATGATGTCGTTTTGTGGAGTTTTGAAAAAGAAACCGCCGATGACATCAATCTTCGGCATGCAAACAGCCGTTACCTTCCCCATGCCCAGCTTCCCCACTCGATGACGGCAACCACGGATATTATCGAAGCCGCTACAGGAAAAGAGTTTTTAATTCTTTCAACCCCTTCCTTGTTTATTCTCAAAAGCGTTAAGGACATTTTAAGTGTTCCTAACCTGCAAGAAGGTCAGAGCCTCATTGGCGTCATTACAAAGGGCTTTTTACCTTCACCTGGTGAACCCAAGCTCATCGTCGAAACCATCGAGAATTTTCTTCCTGGTTTTTACAAAAATAATGTGGTCTATATTTCTGGCCCCAGTCACGCAGAGGAAGTCGTTCAAGGCAAAATCACAGGGTTAATTTCGGCCTGCCCCAACCTTCGCAACTCCATTAGGTTCCGTGAGCTTCTGAATGGAAAAACCCTGAGGGTCTTCTCCTCCTCAGACGTGGTAGGTGTTCAAGTCTGTGCAGCCCTCAAAAATGTGGTGGCGATTGCCTTCGGCATCATGGATGCCCTCAAAGAAAAAGCAGAAATCTTTGGCGACAATACAGAATCGCTCCTTTTGGCCGCCGGACTGAATGAGATTCAAATCCTAGGACGAGCCATGGGGGCCACCCACCCTGAAACCTTTACTTCCATTGCCGGAGTCGGGGATCTTGATGTGACCTGCCGCAGTCAATTTGGCCGCAACCGTCGGTTTGGCCGAGAGATTATCCTCAAAAATATTTTAGGCTCCTTCCATTCCCTGGAGGACCTCATCGCGCGGATTTCGCAAATTGGCTACCTTCCCGAGGGAGTCGTTGCCGCCCAGCATGCCTGGCAGTTATGTGAAAAACATGGACTCAAACTTTCCATCATTCCCTTGGTCTATAAGATCTTAAATAAAGAGATTCATCCTTTGGAAGCTCTTAAGCAACTCATCGAGAATGAAGCGTTTGATTTAACTGACGAAGCCTTTACGGCGAGTGTTTAAGGTCGACCTTCCAGACTCCCTTTTCACGGATCAAAAGTAAGGTGGCCTTCATGCGGCCACTCCCTTGGGGAGTGGCATCGTAAGAAAATTCGACGCTGGCACTGTCGCCTTGTTGCTCTACTCGTTCAATCTTCCAATTTTTGACCGTGAACTTGGCTTGTTCCCCAGGACTTAGCTGACGAAATGACGCCGCAAGGTTGTACAAAAGAGGTTGCTCATTTTTACTCAAAAACCCTGCTGCCTCGGTAAAATGATGCTGGCTGAGAGCTGAAAGGTAGTTGCCCGCGGTAGACCCAGGGCCATCCCACCAACACCCCCCTCCTAACAAGACAAGCCCTAGCCACCACCAAGGTAGATGCAGGTTTTTTTGCTTCATAATTTCCCCTGCAAATGATGACAGAGTTTCATCCAATCCTTGAGTTGTGCCGCAGGTTGCCCCTCGGAGAAGAAAAAACCTTGCCCATAAGGACAACCGTATTGTTTAAGGATTTCCCACTGTTCTTCGGTTTCAATCCCCTCGGCAATCACGTCAATTTTTAGCTCTTCGGCAAGGCGGAGGATCGACCGGATGATGCTGTCCGCGACAGCGACCGTTTGAGGTTGATCCTTGGCAATCAGATCTGTGATAAAACTACGGTCAACCTTTAAGGTGTCGACAGGCAATCGATGCAGATAGTGCAACGAGGAATACCCCGTCCCGAAGTCGTCCAGCTTGATACCTACCCCGGCGCGGCGCAGCTTTTCTAAAGCCGGAATGACTTCTTCACTGTTTTCAATTAAGGCCCCTTCGGTGATTTCGATAGCCAGCCGCTCGGGGGAAAGCCCCTCACGTTCCCAAACCCCTAAAATGATTTCGGGAAAGTCTGGTTGAACCAACTGTTTAGGCGAAACATTGACGGCCAAATATTTCGTTTCGCATTGGGGGAACTCTTGTAAGAGCGTGTGAAAAGTTTTCGCCGAGTCCCGCAAGACCCACAAGCCCAAAGGATGGATCATCCCCGTTTCTTCTGCCACAGGAATAAATACATTGGGGCTCAATAGACCCTTTTGGGGGTGTTGCCACCGCGCCAGAACTTCCCACCCTGCAATCTCTCGGGTGGACATTTGAACAATCGGCTGATAATGGAGGATGAGGTCTCCATTGACGATGGCCCGACCCAGCTCGTCCCGAAGTTTCCAGCGTCCTTTGACGTCATCCCGTAAGCGCTCTTGAAAAAATAATTGCGGGACACCCGCAACCAAGGCTTTCTGACACGCGATTTCCACGTCTGACAAGGCTTCTTCGGCCGTAGTATACTCTGGGCTCCCAAGAAGCAAACCCAGCCTTACAGAAGGCACGACGTCGCGGCCTTGAACCATCACTGGGGTTTCGAGCACCATGCTGAGCCTAGTAGCTACCAGTTGAATTTCGTCTTGGGCTGTGACCCCATCCAATAAAATCACAAATGCATCCCCAGAGTAACGGGCCGCCGTGTCGATGTTTCGTAAAGTCTCTTTGAGGCGATTGGCACAAAAACGCAGAAACTCATCCCCTGCTTGGTGACCGTAACTTTCGTTAATTTCTTTAAAACCATTAAAGTTCAGAAAAATCAGGCCAAAGCGAGCTTGCCCATCACGACGAGAACGCTCAACGGCTTGCCCTAAGCGGCTCAGCAGGTAACTGCGGTTGCCCAACCCGGTTAATGGGTCATGCAAAGAATAATAGAAGGTCAGCCGTTCCGCTTGCCGGCGTTGGCTGAGCTCTTCTAACAGTCGCCGGTTGGCCTCTTGAAGGTCTTGAATTCGATCTTGAATGCGTTCTTCGAGTTCACTGTTCAGCGACCTCAAAGCTCGTTGAGTTTCTCTCAGGGCGGTAATATTGTGCAGGGTCATCACACTGCCTACCGGCCGACGTCCTCGGTAAAGGAGTTTTTCTCGAGCCTCCCAGGCTTCAAAGCGATCATCGCCGGTCAAAATCACGTCCGAGGAGGCAATCTCTGGCCCTTGCGGCATAGAAGGCAACCAAGATAGCCCTGGAATATGAGGACGCCTAAGACCAATGACTCGTCCATCCAGGTTCCAACGAAGCCTGGCATCACGGTTGCTATAGGCTAAACGCCCCCAACGGTCAAACACAAAAGTGGGGACCCCCCAATTTTCTAATAAATGTTCTTTACTGACCGGCAGGATTTCTAAGAAGCGGAAACGGTGCAAAGTAAAGAACATTAAAAGAGCGGTGACGGTCAACATGGGGACAGTGGGGTCCATGAAGGGTAAAGAGGCACGGTCGATCATGTAGATAAAGTTCACAGCAAAGGGCAGAAACAAAGCTATCAGCACGGAGATTTCCGGCCAACCAAACTTTTGTCGTCGTTTAAGAAAGCTCAGCACCCAAAGGAAGGCCGCCGTAATAAGGATGACATATGAATAGATCACGTGTACCAAATACCAGGGACCATACAACCAGCGAACCAGAACCGTCCCAGGATAAAGGGTGAATTCCTGCGGACGACTCCAAAAAAGGGCTATACCCGGTGAAAGCCACAAAAACACCCAAGATAACAGAGGGACTACCCAAAAAAGCGGCACAAGACGCAACCATAAACGTCGCCGAGACGCTGAAAGCTGTACGGAGTCCGCAATAAACTGCAGGGCAAGGACAGGAATGGCAATGATGGCAACGTACTCACCTTTGACAAAAAAGACTTTCCATTCGAAATCTTGAAGGGCGACAGACAAAATGTCGCAAAAGGCCCACCAGAATACAGTCAGTAAGAAAAGCCCAAACATGACCCGTCCCGGCACATCTCGGGGGTTTTTTAGCAGAAGGACACCTAGGACCAAGCCCACGGCTGCCGTCAACGAGTCAGGCAACAAAAATGGCGTCAGCACTAAGTTGAACACAATTTCAGTATAGGCCGAGTTTTTCACCTTGCCAATGAAAACCTCAGCTTGACAGCGTCCAGGCTCACCGATAGATTAAGTACATTCTTCGCGCCTGTCGTATACCGGTATTACCCCAGCTTCCCAAGCTGGAGAAGTGGGTTCGACTCCCATCAGGCGCTTAACACTTCGAGTTTAATTTACTCGCACTTGGGTTCAAAAAGCTCCTTGGATGAGGGTTTTGCCTAAACTGGTCAGGCGGTATTGTTGTTTGGGACTGGTGGGTTTCTCGGGTAGGGTTTTCTCGATCAGTCCGGTGGCTTCCAGTGGGTCAAGGTAACGACGGACATTTTTCGTCTGGTTGCTCACGGGTACCGCTTCCAGAAGCGGCTCTTTTTTTGCCTCTCCCTGGGCCAAAAGTTGAAGAATTCTTTCCATTCCCAGCAGACTTTCATCATCGACAGCTTGGTTACCAGTTTGGTTACCAGCTTGGTCGTTGGAGATGAATATTTTCAACCGCCCAATCAGGCCCATCTTCACAGCCGGAACGGCTGAAACTGGCCGCCCCTCAAATTCCGGATGGATCGCCAGGGTAATGCGAAAGAAGCTCCGTTCCTCATCGGTTTCAATTTGAGCACGGGGTGAACCATTTTCCTCCAAAGCCTTATGGATCAAGGCCAAACCTGTGGAGCGACCTTCCGCCAGACTGAGTTCTGCACCGTCATAGGTCCCGCATAACGCTACCCCCTAGGATTCTGAAGCGTCTCGCAGTTCTTGCGTGATGGGCGAATTGTCGTCATGTACAAACAGGTGCACATGCTCTAAAGCGCGCGAGATGGCCACATAACAAAAATTTCGTTGCTGACTCCACACGGCTTCATCCGACCACCCAGTGAAAGCGGCGACATTATGCCATAAAATCAGAACCACAGGCGAATCCAGGCCCTTGGCAGAGGGAAAAGGACTCACACGCAAACAACCTGATTTGTCAAACTGAAAATCTTTGTTCTTAACGTCTTGAAGAGGAAGTCCCGCTGTTCGTAACGCTTCCACCAGCCCGCTTTTTTCCCCAGAATGAATCACGAGGATATTTTCTAGGTCGTACCTCAGTTTGTCCGTTAATAGGTGAATTTTGGCGATCAAGTGTTGAATAAGTTCTTCAGGCTTTTTGGAGAAGGTCCATTCGGGAAAAGGACCCTGGCGAATCGCACCCGCTGAAACCTGCCCGTTGTAAAAGCGGCGCGCCAGGGCTTCGATAGGGGCTGTATTGCGAAAGTTGGTGTGAAGGACTTTACTTTTTCCCTGAAAATCCAAGCCAGCTCTCACAAAGGGTGAGCGGCTTTGGTTCAAGGTCTGGCCTTCATCTGCGGCCAAAACAAACCCTTTCCGAGCCAGACTCCGCAAGATCTTTAAACGAACGGGAAGCAAATCTTG
>JAJXWL010000150.1 GCA_021781625.1 bacterium | reverse complement strand
AATCCCCATAGAGCTGAGGCCCCATAGAGCAATTTTTGAAATCCCAGGTTATTCCAGCCACACTTCAAAGATTTCTTCAGAGTCTGGGCGCTGATATTCAAAAATTTTCCCAGTTTGGCCAGATTCAAGCATTGAGAACAGGGCTTGAAAATCCAGGGGTAAACCGGGGAGGGCAGGACCTCGCAAACTCATCAAGGGTTTCAACGTTTGAAAGACTTGATACGGGATGGTGATGCGGTTGCGCTCGTTACCCAGGTTGTCTTTCACCTTAATGACGATGTTTTGTGGTGGGGTGCTTCGAAAAGTTTGTTCCGCTTGCTGAAAGAGTTTTCCGAATCCGTCGCGAAGGCTGTTTCCGACTTCATTGAAGACCTGAAAAACATCGGGAACAGGTTCCGACTTAGGAGGTTCCTGTTTTTGTTGTTCCGACTGCGCTAATTCTTGAATGAGGCGTTGACCTTGTTCTGGGGTAAGAAAACCCTCTTGAACCATTTTAAGGATTTTTAGCGTTTGGTCCGAGTCCATAGAACCTCCTAGGGCGATTCTTCGCCTTCAACATCCCCAAAGTCTTCGTCGATGATGCTGGCTAAGGACGCCTCAACATCTTGGGGAAGGGTGTTTTTCACCACTTGGAAAAACAAATTTTCAATTTCAACCCCGATGTTGATATTATGGATAATACAGTTCTGCGTAGTTTTCAATTCAATCGGTGTAAAATTTAAAATTCCCCGAATCCCGGCATCCTTGAGGATTTTATGGCATTCGGTGGCGACGTCCTCGGGTACGGACAGGATGGCCACTTCGATGTGTTCGTTCTCAACAAAACGAGCAAGTTCACTCGTCGGATAGATGGGAATCCCCACGGATGGCAAAACCTTTTCGGGGGCGATATCAAAACCAGCGGCAACTTCGAAATCCCCCTGATGAAACCCTTTATATTGGGCTACCGCAGAGCCGATTTTCCCCATACCGACGATGATAATCCTTTGTTCGCGGGTTTTTCCGAGAATTTTGTTCAGTTGTTCGGACAAGTAATCTATCCGATAGCCCCCACGCTTATTGCCACCTAGGACAAGCAAGGAGAAATCCTTACGGACCAAGGCAGGGGCTACACCAATGGCATCCCCCAGGTTGTTCGAAAACACCTTTTCAAAGCCAAGGCTCTTGAGTTGCGTTAAGATTCTACGGTACTTTAATAACCGTATGACTAGTTCTTTATTTAGCTTTCCCTTCATTTGTTGTGCTACTTTTCACAAAAACTTAGAACAATATACGCCAAAGAGGTTCTTTTGGCAAGCGCGAAACTTTAAAAAGCCATTTGGCAAAATAGTCGCTTCCATGTAAACTGACAAAAAGAGGTCGAAATGATCACCCAAATCGAACTGATGCGGTCGGCCGTCTCACTGGGCAAAGACGATCTAAACAATAGTTTTATCTATAAAGTGCATCTGTCGGGAAATTTAGTGATGGAAGTCTCGGATGAGTTTAACCTGCTCGTAGGTACTCTCATCAACGGCGGTATGAAAAAGTTGGTTTTTGACTTGACTGACTTAAAGTATATTGACAGCACGGGCATTGGGATCTTTATTGGTCTCGCCAAAGCGATTCGAAGCAAGGGGGGCGATATTGCCTTTCTTAATGTTAACGCCAAAATTCATGAGGTTTTTCAACTCGTAAAACTGAATGATTTTATCCATTTCTTTCGTGGCGATAAGCAGGTGGTGGATCATTTTTTTGCTCTTAAGGTCTAAAGTCCAACGCCTCGGATTTCCAGCAAAGCTCGGCCTCGTTCTGGCCTTAGCCTTGGCTGTCACGGGGGGCTTGGGGGCTGAAACTCTGGTTCGTACGATTTCTCCTCTTAATGCGGTTCCCCCCAACCCTTTTTTAATGGCCAAGGGAAGCTTAACCCCTTTGGATCGTGCCCGTTACCTGGTGCATGAAAACCCTTCCATCAGCTTGGCGGTGGCTTTGAACTTTTCTTTAATGTACCAAGAAGAGGCTCAAGCTGAGGGAGTAAACCCGGATGTGGCATTTGCGCAAATGCTCTTAGAAACCCATGCCCTGCGCTTTGGGGGGCAGGTGCTCGCCACGCAAAATAATTTTGCGGGAATCGGCGCCTTAGATGGGGGAAATCATGGGTTAACATTCCTCTCGCCTCGCGAAGGCGTGCGGGCTCAAATTCAACATTTGAAGTATTACGGGGGAAATGCCCCGTTGGTTCATTCCCCGGTGAACCCGCGTCTGATTTGGATTCGACGCTCTTGTGCCCAAACGATTTGGCAATTAGCGGGAACTTGGGCCTCTGACCCCCAATATGGGAACAAACTCAATAATATTTTGAATCGAATGACGAATTTTGCTGAAAAAGAACCCTTGGTGACGGTGACGCATGTCTTTGGTGGATCCGGCTAAAGCTTTTCTCCTTGAGGGAGAGGCCTTGCGCCGTCAGTGGCATCAGGCCCAGTGGTTGTCCACAGACCCTGTCGCTTTGGTGTGGGACCTTCCCCAGGTAGACCGTGAAGTAGGCGCTTTTCTTGTCGCCTGTTTATCCTTAGGACGCGTCAGTGCCATCCAAGCCTTTGCCGCAAAACTTTTGGGGCGTTTGCCTCGTCCCCTACCAGACGGCTTGAGTTCTCTGACCCCCGCACAAGCTGAATCCTTAACAGCCGATTTGACCTATCGGTTTTTTTCACCCGCTCGACTAGCAAACTGGCTGTTAGCTACGGGGGCCGTATTACGCCGTTATGGCTCCCTCGAATCGGCTTTAAAGGATACTCAGGACCCCTGGGAACGTCTTGAGAGTTTTGCGATCCTTTTTCATCCATATGGTGATCTCGGGATTTTGGTTCCACATCCTCGGACCAAGAGTGCCTTTAAGCGACTGAACTTATTTTTTCGTTGGATGGTTCGCCAGGATGCGATTGACCCCGGGGGGTGGTCAAAACTTAAGCCTTCTGAGCTTTTGGTCCCTGTGGATACCCATGTCTTAGCCTGGGCTCGCGGGGCGGGGGTTACCTTGCGCCGTCAGGCTGATCGAAGGGCCTGCCAGGAGATTACCACCTTTTTTCAAGGACTTTCACCGGAAGATCCCCTTCAGTGGGACTTTTCTTTGACAAGAAAAGGTATGTCAGCACAAACATCATTCTGGACTTGAGCTGGCGTTGGCATTATACTTCTTTCATAATTACGCCGAGAGGTAGGAGGAAACTCATGCAAAAATTTGTGTGCGATGTCTGCGGTTACATTTACGATCCCGAAGTGGGAGATCCTGATAACGACATCGAGGCGGGGACATCCTTCGAAGCCCTCCCGGATGACTGGGTTTGCCCGATGTGCGGGGCTTCTAAGGACGATTTTTCGCCTGTAGAGGACTAAGAGGTCCAAAGCAGTCGGAAAACCTTCAGCCGGCCACAGGGTCGGCTTTTTTTATCGAGTTAAAAATTGGTCATGAATATTGCTCATTCTGAGTTAAAAGATAAAATATTATCAGTTAATTAAATGACTAAATTCCTGGGGAATTATTGTCAGAAACCCTTTCCAAATCCAGATTCATACGTTAGTATCCCTCTAGACATAGGTAAGCGAGGTTGACGCGTATGGAAGGAAAACTGCAAGAGCTCACGGACAGACTCTATAAAGACGGGGTCGAGAAGGCGTCTCAAGAGGCTAAGGGAATTCTGGAAAAAGCTCACCAGGAGGCAGAGGCACTCCGGTCAAAAGCGGCGACAGAAGCAACTGCCGTTGTCAATGCGGCAAAAAATGAAGCTGAACAGCTGAAAACGAAAGCATTGGCAGAAATTAAGATGGCCGGTGAACAGGCTGTGGCAACGCTGAAAGGTGAAATTACCAACCTGTTGGCAACATCAGCTCTGTCGGCCAGTGTAAAGGCCGCTGTGGATGATGTCACATTTGTCAAAGATTTGGTGAAAGATTTATTGGCCAAATGGGATCCGAAGAATCCCGAAGTAGCCCTCGTGCTCCCCGAAAAAAAGCAAGCTGATTTCGATAAACTGTTTCAAGCCAAAGCGGCTGAAACGCTCGGTAAGGGTGTCGAATTGAAGTTTGAAACCCGCATGGACGGTGGTTTTCGCCTAGAGCCTCGCGACGGGTCGTTTGTTTTGTCGTTCAGCGACCGTGACTTTCAACAGTTCTTTCAGTCTTTCCTCAAAGTAAGGGCCAAGGAAATTCTCTTCCCCACCCCGAAGGCGTAACCTACTGTGAGACAGCATTACTATCTGATATCAAGCTTATATGAGGTGTTTCTTGACGCGAAAGCGCCAGTCACCCTGAAGGGCTTTCTGGATCAGTGCGAAGATTTGCTCCTTCAAGAGGAAGTCGACGAACTTAAAAAGCTTTTTTTGCTCAGAGATTTAGGAGTGGCTGTACAAGAATTCGCGTACCCGACGACGAACCGTCAACCGGTGGTTTGGTCTCGTGAGCAATTAGCCGACCTCTTAGGTCCTTATGATGTTCCTGCGGCTTCGTTAAAACCAACAGAGTTGGAATTTCGTGAGCTTGGCGGGCGTCCCAGTCGTTTGGATGAGATCCTGGTGACCTTTTACAACCGGCTAGAAGATATTGTCGCCCCCAGATCTGCCGAGTGGTTCCTCTTTGACTTAGATTTACGTAATGTGACGACCGCCTTGGCTTTGCGAAAAACAAAACAACCGTTCCATGAAAGCATCATCAAAGCGGGTAATGCCGCGATGGGAATTTTACAATCCTCAGCGGTTGACTTTGGTCTTTCGCTAGATCTTCCGTATCTGCCCAAATTGGTAGATGTCTATGGAGAAAAACAACTTCATAGTATGGAACGAGACAAACAGACGATCAGTGGCGCCTTACCAGCCGAACCTTCGGCGATAGAAAAGCACATTGATGAAATCCGCTGGGATTGGCTGACCCAAAATTGGGAAAGTGACACGTTCGGTACCTACGCCGTGTATTCCTACGCCTTGAAACTCGCCATGGTGGAACGCTGGAATGGCTTGAATCCGGAAGAAGGGGACCGCTTGTTCGAAAAATTGGTGAATCAAATTAAGGGGAGTATTGTCTTCTCGGACGATCTCTTCGTCGGAAAAGGGAAAAGGTAATGGTTAAAGGAAAAATTACGGGCATCATTGCCAACCTGCTGACGGTCAAAGTAGACGGCCCCGTCGGTCAGAATGAAATCTTTTTTGTCTCGGTAGAAGACGGCCGGCTGATGGCAGAAGTTATCCGTGTCACGGGTGATACGGTCTTCGGTCAGGTTTACGAAAGCACCCGCATGCTTAAGGTGGGTACGGACTGTGAATTTACCGGGCACATGCTTGAAGTAGAGCTTGGACCTGGTATTTTGTCGCGTAACTACGATGGGTTGCAAAATGACCTCGACAAAAAAACAGGCGTGTTCTTGAAACGCGGTGAATACACCGAGGCGTTAGACGACAAAGTTTCC
>JAJXWL010000149.1 GCA_021781625.1 bacterium | reverse complement strand
GTGTTGGAAGCCGGGTAGAACCAATGTGGGGGCAAAGGGCCACAAGGTCAGGTGACCAGAGCCCAACAGTTCGCGAACAACGGCTAACAGGACTATCAGGAGCCAAAATTGAACCCCAGTGAGAGCGGCTTTACCGAGGGTGGGGGGCTCTGAATGGTTTGCCCAAGGTTCAAGAAGAAGGGGAGAAACCGCCATCAAGCTGAGGTAAATTCCTAAAGACGAGCGCAGGGTTGGGGCATAGACCGTTAAAAGAAAATCCAAGATTGTAGCTAAAAGCGTCGAAACCGTCAGGGCCAGGGGGAACTCTGCCGAGGCAGGAATTTTTCCCCGTAAAGCCGTCATGAGAGCCGTAAGCAGAACTAAGTTCACCAATAGGCTAAGGCCCAGAACATTTGCCGCCGCGGCTTGGGTGGAAGCCCCTAAAAACAGGGTGATTCCTGCGATGAGAAAACGAGGAGCGGGAAACCTCTTAGGATTCTGAAAGGGCTCGTGATCGTTCATGCGCGCTACTCTACCAAAAAATGCCGGGGATGGCCAGGTGACTCACAAAAGTTCTGCGGCCAGTTCGGCCAATTCGGAGCGTTCCGATTTGTCCAAGAAGATATGACCGAAAAGGGATTGGCCTTTAAAGGCCTCCACAAGGTAGGTGAGCCCGTTGGACGAAGAATCCAAGTAGGGATTATCTATTTGATAGGGATCCCCGGTGAGCACGACCTTGGTCTCTTTGCCTGCACGGCTCACCACAGTTTTAATTTCATGCGGAGAAAGGTTTTGAGCCTCATCAATGATGATGTATTGCTTGGGTAGACTGCGACCCCGGATAAACGATAAGGCTTCAATTTCGATGACTTTAGCTTTGATGAGCTGATCGGCTGACTTGATCGATTGCGAATGAGCTTGCCCTATCAAAAAATCGAGGTTATCAAAAAGGGGCTGCATCCAATTGGACATTTTTTCGTCTTTGTTGCCGGGAAGAAATCCAATATCCTTCCCCATAGGGATGACGGGACGACTGACGAGAATCCGGCTGTATAAACGGCTTTCGAGAGTCTGTGAAAGGGCGGCGGCAATGGCTAACAGGGTTTTTCCTGTCCCGGCCTTACCAACGAGAGTGACCAGTTGAACCTTGGGGTCTAGCAAAAGATCAATGGCCAGCTGTTGTTTCAGGTTGAGTGCTCGTATCCCACTGATAGGCTGAGGTTGAGCTTGAACGGTCCAAAGAGCTTTCTCTTCCGCATTATAACGGGTAAGGACAAAGCCTTTTTCTTTGGGGGTATTGACTTGAACAAACTGATTGGCAGGGATGTCGCGATCAAAAGGAACTTGACCATGGATTTCGAGGGCCTGACGGGTTTCCAGCGAAGCCTCAATTTCCAAAAATCCCGTGTACAGGCTGTCAATGTTGACTTTTTGCTTTTCATAATCGACAGCCGTCAGCCCTAAAGCTAACGCCTTGACCCGAGCATTGATGTCTTTTGAAACAAAAAACACATTTCGGCCTTCGCGCTTCAGCTTGAGGGCCGAAAGGATGATTTTGTTGTCCATTCGGGACATGTCTAAGTCGAGGGAACCGCTACTCTCAAAGGCCATCGCGATACGAAGGATAGAGTTGATTTCTTGAAGGTAAACTCCTTCGCTGAGGCGGCCTTTTTTTCCTAAGGTGTCGATCTGTCGAATGGCTTGCCGGGCGTTACGGGCTCGTTCTTCCCCACCAGATTTGAGTTTATCGAGTTCTTCGAGGACCCAAAGGGGGATAATGATTTCGTTGTCTTTGAACGAAAGCAGGGCGTCAGGTCGGTGAATAAAAACATTCGTGTCGAGGACAAAACTCTTGAAATCTTTTTTGGGAGTGCCGTCAGGGTTTCGTATGATCATCGTGTTAGCCATACTTCCATACTAAGCCCGAAACCCGGTGGGAGCAAGACCTTAAACATCCATACGTTTTTGTGAGATTTGGTGGACGAGAATCCTACCAATTGGTAGAATAGGAGTATGCCGATGACCTCAACTAAACCGTTATCTGAAAATCTCAGCCAATTGTCCCTCCTTTTTGAGGTCAGCCAGATCTTGGATCGAACCCTTGATCTGAAAGAAGTTACCTCTTCGGTGCTTTATCACGTGGCTACCAACTTAGCTTTAGTCCGTGGGACGATTACCCTTTTGAACCGCCAAACCGGGGAGATCTTTATTGAAGCCTCCTATGGGTTAACGCCTGCCGAGCAAAAACGCGGCCGTTACAAACTGGGAGAAGGCATCACGGGTAAAGTGGTACAATCTGGTGAACCTGCCATTGTTCCTAGCATCGCGGAAGAACCGAACTTTCTGAATCGAACAGGGTCTCGAAAAACTGAACTTGAAAAAGAATTGGCGTTTTTGTGTATTCCGATTAAACAAGGTTCAGAGGTCTTAGGGGCGTTTAGTGCCGACGTGAACGCCAGTCACAAAGAAGTTTTGGACGCGGACGTGCAAGTCATAACTATCGTTTGTTCGATGATTGCCCAAGCTGTCCGGCTTCGGCAAGAAATGGAAGAAGAAAAGCAGTCCTTGATCGAAGAAAATACGCGGTTAAAAAGCGTTCTCAAAGAGAGTTTTCAACCTACGAATATTATTGGCAAATCCCATGCCATGCGCTCCTTGTACGACCTGTTAGCCCAAGTCGCCCCCTCGGATACGACAGTTTTGATTCGGGGGGAAAGTGGGACCGGTAAAGAAATGGTAGCTCAGGCTTTGCACTACAGTTCACCTCGAGCCGACAAGCCTTTTGTCAAAGTCAATTGTGCCGCATTACCCGAAGCCGTGATCGAGAGCGAGCTTTTTGGCCATGAGAAGGGGGCCTTTACGGGGGCCATTGCCACTCGTAAAGGTCGATTTGAGCTCGCCGACACAGGAACGATTTTCTTGGACGAGATCGGGGATCTGTCCCCCAGTATGCAGGTCAAGCTTTTACGGGTGCTTCAAGAAAGAGAAATTGAGCGGGTAGGGGGGAGCCGTACTCTGAAAATCGACGTTCGGATTGTGGCCGCGACAAACCGAAGCCTCGAAGACTTACTTCAAACGGGGCACTTTCGTGAAGACCTTTACTATCGGTTGAATGTCTTTCCGCTGCATTTACCGCCCCTGCGGGAACGAAAAAGCGATATTCTTCTGCTTTCAGACTATTTTATTGAAAAGTACAACAAAAAAAATCGTAAGAACGTGAAAAGGATCGCGACCAGTGCGATCAATCTTTTAATGTCCTACCGTTGGCCGGGGAATGTCCGCGAATTAGAAAACGTGATTGAGCGGGCGGTCCTTTTAGCCAGTAATGACGTGATCTTAGGAATCCACCTGCCCCCGACCTTACAAACCGCCGAGTCCACAGGGACTCAACCCTCGGGGACTCTGCAAGAAACCATGGACCGTGTGGAACGCGAACTTATCCTCGATGCCTTAAAGTCGGCAAAAGGAAACTATTCTAAAACAGCCAAGGCCTTGGGAATTACCGAACGGATCATGGGGCTTCGGATCAAAAAATATAACCTTGACAAAGAGTTTTTGCGCGACTTTATGTAGCCGGCGAGTCCTCGTCGTTCTCACCTTAGGCTTCTTGGCTTGTGCCAGTGTGCCTCCTCAATGGGCCCCGGGAAGGGTGAGTTCTTCCTTGGTGGGGTTGTGTCCTGACCCTGGAGATCCCACGCCTCAAGAATGGACAACCTATGCCTCATGGGGAGTCAAATGGGTTCGACAAGGCTTTTTTTGGTCAGCCGTTGAGCCCCAACGCGGCGATTGGCACTGGGCTTGGACGGACCGTTATGTGCGTCGTGCCGAAGAGCGGGGCCTGAAGGTCCTCGCTGTTCTGGATTACAGTGTTCCATGGTTTCAAAGTCTTAAGGATTACCTGACGTATGTTCGCGCCGTTGTTCAGCGGTACAGAGGCCGGGTTGCGGCGTATGAAATCTGGAATGAACCGAACTTGGGTACCTTTTGGCGAGGCAGTCGAGAAGATTATTTGACCATGGCCAAGGCTGCACTCCAAGTCATTCGCGAAGAGGACCCTCATGCCCTAACGGTCGTAGGGGCTTTGAGCCTGGTGCCTCAAGACTGGCTTGACGCCTTGCAAAAGAGTGGACTTCTGCAACGTGCTGATTTTTTGTCGATTCATGCCTATGGGATAGACGCCGAGGCCTCGTTGCAAGAAACCGATCAAGCCTTGGCTTTTTTAAAACAGCATCATGACCTAGCCAAGTTATTGGTGACCGAAGTCGGTTACCCGACAGGAGGGTGGTATCCGACGGCCGCTTCCCCCGAGGTCCAGGCCGCTCGCTTACTGCAGTATTATGCTGGGGCAGCCGCACGAGGAGTGGGGTCTGTGTTTTGGTACACCTCTCGCGATCAAAAAACGAATGTGGGCGAAACTTGGAACTCGGAGGCGTACTTTGGGCTCGAAACAGCTCAGGGAACAGATAAACCCGCTGTCTTGGCGTACACCTTGCTGGCTCAAGTCCTACCTGGGAGTGAGTTCTTGGCCCACGGACCCTGGGATGAGGCCTTTCATCAGCAAGGGTTTCAGGTGCTCAATTTTCAAAAAGGGGAGCGGCTGATTGTGATTCTTGAGACGAAAGCTCAGTCTGCTAACCTAAGCCTGCCAGAGTCGTGCCGTGTCTTGTGGCCGCTTCAGGTCTCGAAAACCCAGGGGGAGCTGAGGTTCCCCCCCTGGAGTGTGGTGATGCTCGAGTCAAAGACTCTGACTCAAGCCAAGCTTCAAACTATACCAGGCACCTGAAAGCGAGAGCACAGGGCTTCGACTTCGCCAGCAATCGCCTGGAGTCGGTCTTCCTGGGGTTCAGGAACAATCACTTCGTCCATCCAAGCGGCAATTTTGAGCATTTCGGCAGGTCCAAAACCTCGGCTGGTGACTGAAGGGGTACCCAAGCGAATTCCAGACGGATCACTGGCTTTACGGGTTTCACCGGGAACCGTGTTGTAATTGAGCACAATCCCTGCCTTTTCGAGGTTGACGGCGGCAATTTTGCCGGTCACGCCTCGGTTGGTCAGGTCCACCAGCATCAGGTGGTTGTCAGTACCGCCGCTGATGAGTTGAAAGCCTCGTTTGACGAGTTCTGCTGCCAAAACGCGGGCATTGTCGACAACGGCTTTGGCATAGGTGGCAAAGGAGGGGTCTAAGGCTTCGCCCAAGGCTACGGCAATGCCGGCGGTTGTCGCGTTGTGGGGCCCGCCTTGCAAGCCGGGGAAAACAGCCTTATCGATGGCTTTGGCATGCACTTCTTTGCAGAGGATGATGGCGCCACGAGGTCCTCGCAGGGTTTTATGCGTGGTGGTGGTGACCACATCCGCATACGGCACGGGGTTGGGGTGAACTCCGCCAGCCACCAAACCGGCAAAGTGCGCCATGTCCACTAAAAGGATGGCAGACACTTCATCGGCAATGGCGCGGAAGCGG
>JAJXWL010000148.1 GCA_021781625.1 bacterium | reverse complement strand
AGCTGGCCTTTCTGAACAATTGATCACTGGTGACGCGTCTCCAGAAGAGAAGCTGGAAGCCTGGGCCCACACGTTGGCTTTGGCCCCGGGCAGTCCGCTCTTTATTTGGTCGCATTTAGAATTGCGGGCCCTCGGCCTTCCAGAGCTCTTAACACCTCAAACTGCGGCGTCGCTCTTTGCTCGTGCCAAAGAACGTTTGGCCTCAAAGGAATTTTCGGCCCGAAAACTTGTCGAAAATTTTGGAGTCCGAACCCTGGGGACCACCGATGACCCGGCTTCAGAGCTTGAAGCTCATAAAGCCCTAGCTCGTGAAAGGCTAAGCTTTTCTGTTCGGCCAACCTTTCGTCCCGATAAGCTCTTGACCTTGCAAGCCCCCTTATTTCGCCGTTCAATCCAAGCTTTTTCTGAAGCAATTGGCATCACCATCGACAACGTCGAAGCCCTTTGGGATGCCTTAGAAGTCCGTATGGATTATTTTCATCACCTAGGTTGCCGGTCTGCAGACCATGCCCTGCCAGATACGGCCTATTTGGAACCGTCAGCCCGCAGTGAAAGTATTCTGAATCGCTTATTAAAAAATGAAGAATTGACCCCCAACGAGACGTTAGAGGCCCGCAGTATTCTTTTAACGGGACTGGCACAACGCTACCAGGAACGGGGTTGGGTGATGCAACTCCACTTGGGGGCACTGCGCAATGTGAACTCACGTGGGCTCAGGCACCAGGGAACAGACGCCGGCTACGATGTCATGTCTGGGCCCTTAGACGTTTCTTCGCTTGGTCGCTTTCTCAACACCTTAGAGAATAAAGATCAACTTCCCAAAACCATCCTTTACAATTTGAATCCTTCGGATGCCACCCCATTGGCGGTTCTGGCAGGAGCCTTTTCTCACAGTATACCGGGCAAGGTGCAACTGGGTGCCGCTTGGTGGTTCAACGACAACTTACGTGGAAATCAACAACAGCTGAATGTCTTGGCTGAACAAGGCTTATTAGGGACTTCCGTCGGGATGTTGACCGATTCCCGAAGTCTGTTGTCCCTAGCTCGTCATGAGTATTTTCGCCGTATTTTTTGCAACCAACTGGGTTCATGGGTGGACTCGGGAACCTTTCCTGAGGAAGACAGCTTACTCATTCCCCTCGTGAAGGGTGTTTGTGGCGCCAATGCGGCCCGATTTTTCTCTTTTGAGGAACCTCGCTCTTGAGCCTGTCGTTTCTCACCCCCACACAAATTGAAGACACCTTGAACCAACTCTTGGCGTCGTTCCCTTACGACAACAAGTCCGTTTTGGTTCTGGTGCCTGACTTAACACGAACCATGCCTCTCCCCTTGTTTTTTCGTCTGATCGAAAAACAACTTCAACCACGAGTTCGCCGTTTAGACTTTATGATCGCCTTAGGCACCCACGCCCCTTTGAATGAAGCCCAAATCTGCCAGCTATTTGGTCTGACCAGCACTGCCGACTACCCCCACATCGCATTCTTAAATCACGCTTGGGACGACAGCGAGTCCTTGACCGAAGTAGGAACCATCTCTGCCTCTCGGGTCAAAGAGCTCAGTCAAGGGTTGATGGCTCAGCCCATCCCCGTACGGTTAAACCGCCACATTTTGGATTACGAGGAATTACTGATTTGCGGGCCAGTCTTTCCTCATGAGGTTGCGGGTTTTTCGGGAGGTAATAAATACCTCTTTCCAGGCATCGCCGGACAAGAAATCATAGACGTCACCCATTGGATCGGAGCCCTTGTGACCTCTTTTGCCCTAATTGGCGTCAAAGACACCCCCGTTCGTCGGCTCATTGATGAAGCCGCCTCACTGGTTCCCCGGCCCAGGCGAGCCCTTTGTTCTGTGGTAGAAAAAGGTGGGGTCTCAGGAATCTTTGGAGGATTACCTGAACAAGCGTGGAATCAAGCGGCTGACCTTGCGGCACAAACTCACATCACTTGGGTAGACCGTCCCTATAAAACTGTGCTGTCCCTCCTACCCAAGATGTACGATGAAATTTGGGTTGGGGCGAAAGGAATGTATAAGTTAGAACCTGTCATCCAAGACGGTGGTGAGGTGATTCTTTACGCGCCCCATATTCAGCACCTGAGCGTGGTTCATGGAGACCTGATCCGCAAAATTGGCTATCACTGTCGAGACTATTTTACTGGACAGTGGGATAAGTTCAAAAATTATCCCTGGGGAGTCTTAGCCCACTCTACCCATTTGCGCGGGGCAGGTCAGTATAACCCTTCAACTGGTCAAGAAAACTTACGGATTCAAGTCACCTTAGCAACCCAAATTTCCCAACAGGAGTGCCTGGACTTGAATTTAGGCTGGCGGGATTGGAGAACCATCGATCTAGACGAATGGAAAAACGAAGCCAAAACCAATCCAGACCTTTTAGTCGTTCCAGATGCAGGGGAACAACTCTACCGATTAAGGAAACCTGAATGTTGAGGACACGATGATTCTTGTAGTGATGGGGGTCTCAGGTTGTGGCAAATCCACCGTAGGGGCCGAGGCAGCCCGCCAGCTCGGCTGGGTCTTTCAAGATGCCGATGACTACCATTCCTCAGAAAATATTGCCAAAATGCGTCAAGGAATACCGCTTCAAGACAGGGACCGTGAAGGTTGGCTCCAGACTTTAGCTGACTTGATTCGGAACTATGAAGAACGTCAAGCGTCGATGATCTTGGCCTGTTCTGCGCTAAAACAGACCTATAGGGACCGTTTGCTGATCAGTTCTGCGGTAAAAGTTGTGTATTTAAAAGGAAGTCAGCAGGTCATTGCCCAGCGCCTCGCGGGAAGACCATCCCACTTTATGAATCCAGCGCTTTTAGACAGCCAATTTCAAATTCTCGAAGAACCCGACGAGGCTCTGGTGGTAAACGTCGAATGGAGTTTAGCGGCTCAAGTGGAAGCCATAGTTACCTTTGTTTCCCGTGTTCGTACTTGAAACACCAAATTTTGGTTCTTTTCCTGAGATTGATTACCTTAAACAGATGAGTCTTACAGCCAATTTCATTCGCAAGGCCCTCGGCGGCTACGTTCACCCTATGAACGAACCAGATCTGCAACGTCCCCTCCATGCCAACTCGCCCCTCAAAGTGGCTGTCATCGGGGCTGGTCTTGCCGGTTTGACGGCAGCCATTACCTTAGCTCGTCGAGGCTTTCAAGTCTCCTTGTTTGAGAAAAACTCTTACTTGGGAGGAAAAATTGGAGCGTGGCCTACCCAACTTCCTCACGGCGAAGTACAGTACGTTGAACACGGATTTCACGCCTTTTTTCGGCACTATTACAATTTGAACCGTTTTCTGGACACCCTGGATTTAAGAAAAACTTTTCGTCCCATTCAAGACTATCAAATTTTAGACCTCAACAACCGTCAGTATCGCTTTGACGGCGTTTCTAAAACACCCGTTTTGAACCTCTTGTCGATGAGAAAAACAGGCGTCTACAGTTGGGGAGACATTCTGAAAAATCCCCGACTCGCGGGCTTAGCCGCTATGTTAGCTTTTCATCCCGAAAAGACCTTTGAGACCTTCGATGAGGTTTCTTATGAAACCTGGTCAAACAGTTTGGGCCTCCCTCCTGCCATGCGATTAATGTTTAACAGCTTTTCTCGGGCTTTTTTTGCAACCCCTGATCGCATGTCCACTGCGGAACTTTTGAAGAGCTTTCACTCTTTCTTTCTTAGCCATGATGGGGGATTGATATACGACTACCCCGCCGGTGATTACGAAACGGTCTTTTTGGCACCTCTGCGAGCTGAGCTAGAACGTTGCGGTGTTCAAATTCATTTAAACACAGCTATTACAGAGCTTCAACCGCTCAAAGACTCCACAAGAGGGGCGTATCTTGTCAACCAAGAAGCCTTTCAGCAAGTCATCGTCGCCAGTGACGCGGCTTCGACCAAAGCTCTCTTGGCTCAGTCCCCTTGGCTTGAGCACAGCGAATTTCGTCAAAAGCTCAATACTCTTAAACCGTCACAGGGTTACGCCGTCCTCAGAGTCTGGCTTGACCGCAACGTTGACCCAGGAGCTGAAAAACTTAGTGATTTTGTGATTACCGAACACCGACAGATTCTCGATTCCGTGACGTTTTATCACCGCTTTGAACCTACGGCTCAACAGTGGGCTGTGAAAACCGGTGGCAATGTGTTGGAGTTTCACTCGTATGCCTTACCAGACGGCTTTGACGAAAAGGACGTAGCCGAAACCTTTTGGGCTGAGGCCTGTTCTTATCTACCCCTCTTAGCACAAGCTCAACTTCTTCATCGTGAGCTTCAAGTCAAAAAAGACTTTACCGCCTTACACACCGGCCTTTATCGGGATAGGCCTGGTATCACCACGCCTTTTCCGGGACTGCTCTTCGCAGGAGATTGGGTTAAACTTCCCCGTCCAGCCATGTTGATGGAAGCCGCAGCAACTGCTGGACTCCTCGCGGCCAACTCAGTTTTGACCCATTATCAACTGCGTGAAGAAGCCTTATTTTCGGTTCCCCCACGAGGCTTATTCGGATAAACTCTGGGAAGGAGCAACGAAATGAAATTTTTATGGGCCACTCTCTCGGTATCCAACTTCGAGGCCTCTTTGGACTTTTGGACAAAAATTGTAGGGCTTCCCCTGCAAAGAACCATGACACCGCCAGGTATGAAAATTGCTTTTTTAGGGCAGGGTGAGACACAAGTAGAACTCATTTGGGATTCTCGTAAAGAGAAGATTCCTGTCACGAAAGACTTTAGCCTTGGTTTTGAGGTGAAAGATGTCGACCTTGCCATCAAAGAACTGCAAAGCCAGGGTGTAGAAATTCACGGACCTTTTGCCCCCAACCCGGCCATACGCTTTTTCTACATTTCTGACCCGGATGGCTGGCAAGTTCAGTTTGTTCAAAGTGCTTGACAAGCGAATGCTGACCGCCGCAAGCTGAGTTCAACCAAGGAGTGCTCTGCATGCCGATCAAAACGATCCAAGTTGCCCTTTTTCTGCTGGGGATTTTTTTATCCGGACCACTAGAAGCACAGAAGGCAGTGACTCAGGAAACAGGGCTCTCGATGATTACCGTAACGGGTGGCAAAATGGCCATGATGGGTCATATTGCCGTCACGCTGTCTTCCTTTGAGATGTCGAAAACCTTAGTGACACAAGAAGAATATCAAAAAATTATGGGCAACAATCCGAGTCATTTTTTGGGGAAAGACTTACCGGTAGACAGTGTGAGTTGGTACGAGGCGGTGACCTTCTGCAATAAACTCAGCCAATCCGAAGGCCTTACACCTGCCTATGAGGTCGAAGGCCGCACGGTACGGTGGAATCACTCGTCCAATGGGTACCGTCTGCCGACAGAAGCCGAATACGAATATGCCGCTCGAGGGGGAAATCACCCCGATAATACGACTTTTGCGGGCAGTAATACCGCGTCTGAGGTGGCCTGGTACGCCGAGAATAGCTCCAAAACGACT
>JAJXWL010000147.1 GCA_021781625.1 bacterium | reverse complement strand
TCTGTCGCAGGGCCTCTGCCACTGAATCTGTCGAGTCCAACTGAACGGTACTTAAACGCCGCAGAAGTTCCTGCCGACGATGATCTTCAAGATATTGTTCCGCCTGATATTGCTGACGTGGGGCTACCGCTTCTGGGTCTGTCGTGGGAACCACCGATAAGGGACAACTTAAGGTTAATTCCCACAGACCTTCTCCCCAACGAAGCTTCGACGAAGAGGTCAGTTGTGTTTGAGCATGAGACTGAGTCTGAGCAAACGCCAAGGAGGCCACACTTACCAGAAGGAGTGCAAACAAGATCGCCAGACTAGCCTGTCCGCGATAAACCTTACCGGGCAACGGAAGCTCCCTCTGGCAACAACAGGGTCCGACCGACGCTTAAAACGTCGTTGGGATTCATACTATTGACAGAAGCCAATAATTCCGGTGTCGTTCCATTCCGACGAGCGATGGCGTACAAGGTGTCTCCCTTGCGAACGGTATATGACGCACCTGGAAGAGGAGACGCTTTCGGAAGGGACGCCACTTCACGGCGGTGGACGCCACGGTAAGGACCGACATCTTTTAGCGCGGGAATAATCAGGGTTTGACCGATTTGAAGGTAGCGTGGGTGCAAATGAGGGTTGTTTCGTTCAATCACGGAATAATCCACGCCATACCATTGAGCAATTTGAGACAACGTGTCCCCTGGTCGAACTTTGTAAAAATAATAGCGAATTAACTTCAGGCGAGGATCCTCTAAGGCCTTTCGAACAGAATCGGTCCAGGAGGCAGGAACTTTGAGGCGATAGTCAGGCATTCCGGCAGGAGTGATGGGGTATCGAAGTTCCGGGTTGGCTTCTTCTAGCACCCTCGAAGAAACCCCCGCTGCATCTGCCAACAACCGCAAGTCGACTGGCCGTGAAACTCGAAGACGGCTCCAGGGTTCTGAGGGTTCCCAATCCAGGGGAAAGCCATACTTAAGTTTTTGTGAAAGAATGTTAGCGATCGCCAGAATTTGAGGAACATACGCAGCAGTTTCTTTGGGGAGCCAATGCCGCTCACTAAGCTTCCAATAATTGCGTTCATGTCCCCTGCGAATAGCCCAATCCACACGGGGGATTCCCGCATTATACGACGCCAAAGCTAAAAGCCAGTCGCCATAATAATCATAACTTCCCCGTAGGAGCCGAACGGCCCCGATAGTGGCCTTCCAAAAATCTCGTCGTTCGTCGATGTAGGGGGTCACTTGAATATTGAACCCGTCTATCGTGTTGAGCATGAACTGCCACATTCCCACGGCCCCAGAATTCGAGACGGCATTGTTAGAAAACCCCGATTCCAGCGCGGCCAGCCAGAACAACTCATCGGGAACATGGTATTTGGCGAGTTGCTCGTGGATAAAATCGCGGTAAGGCAGACTTCGTTTCTGCCAACGGCGTAGGTACGTCAGCCCTTCTTCAGAAGAGTAAAAGGCTAAATCACGCCGATACCCTGTACCGTCCTCAGGAGTCAACATCATGGCTGGAGGTGGGACAATGGGATAAATCGGAGGCGCCGCTTGAGGGGTATAAGTCGCGGTCTTGGGCTCGCCGTAGGACCAAACCGATGGCAAGGGCAAAGAAGTCGAGGCCATTCCAGAGGCGGCAACCCCGAACAGAAGCGACATTATCAAAAGACTTTTCACCTTTTGTCTCCGATCACATTTTGTCTCCGAAAAACACACCAGCCCATTCCCAAGAACCGTTAATTTCAGGATCGGGCGGATAATCAATTCGCTTAAAGTAGAAGTACCAAGTTGGGATACGATAAGTCCAGCCCGTAGACTTCAAGTAGGCCTCGGAGTCATTGGACGCATCGTCCAATTTCGAAGCGAAGTACACGGTTCCTCCGCCATAATGGGCTTGGTGAACTAAATCCCGCAAAAATGTCCGAATGTCAAAAGCTTCAGAAAGAGCATCGTTAGGGTCTGTATCATCCCATGATAAGGCAAAGAACCCGACTTTGGCTCTTAGCTGTTCCATTTTTGTGGTGTCATTATCCCTGATGGCTTCTTCAAGGTTGGCAATCAAGGTACTGAGACTCGGAGAAACCCAAGAACGATCAGACTTAGATAGGTCCACCAAAGAGCGGACCCGAGTATAAGCTTGCGGATCACCGGGAACCGTAGGGTCGGGAAACATTAAAAATGTGTTGTACGCTTTTATAGCCTGCTTCCACAAGCCGAGTTGCTCATAAGCATGGCCCCAATCATAGAACTGGGCTGGTAAAGTTAATTTATAGGGGAATTGATCCTGCAAATCTTCATAATACTTTCGTTTTAAGGAAGGGGTCGAAACCAAGTGAGTTAATTGACTTAAACAACGATAATGAATCGATTGACCGTCTTTATATAAATCAGGGTAGTCTTTATAGATCCGTTCATAATAGTACTCCGCTAAGGGGAGAGCCTGCTGTTTTTGGTAGTTTTCCGCGACAGTAAAGAGATAGTCCGCATCAAAAGGGTCATGGGGATGCTGTTCCACATAGGTTGTCAGAAAGAGGTTGATTTTATCGTAGGACTTTTCGGCCTGCAACCGGCTGGTGATTAAACGGATCAGGGAATACCGTGACGCTGTGGGCTCTTTACTTTCACCTAATAAGTGAAACAGGCGATGAAGTTCCGTATTGATAGTCCCGGAAGTTCCGTAGTACACATCTTCGCGCGTCCCGGACTGAACCACAAGGAACGCCGCCGCTACAGCTATCAACGGAAAAATCAGACTCAGGTAGCGTTTCATGAAGTCAGAAGTTTAGCACAGCGACTCCCACGTTGTCCACGCTCTGACGTAAGCTTCATGCTTGCAGAAGAAGTTTCATGCTTGCAGAAGATGGTCGATTTTCCGTAGAATAAGCTCATTGCTTTTCCCATCTGTTATGGAGGTCACTCATGTCCAGCCCTTCTGCTCTGAAGAAAACCGCCCAGGGACTCCAGGTTCCCGATCATGTCATTATTCCTTTTATTGAAGGAGACGGCACAGGACCGGACATTTGGAAAGCCTCGGTACGCGTGTTTGATGCTGCGGTACGCCAAGCTTATGGGGACAAGAGGCAAATTCATTGGAAAGAAGTGCTCGCCGGTGAAAAAGCTTTTCAGCAAACAGGAAACTGGTTACCTGACGAAACGCTCAGCGTTTTTAAAGAATACCTTGTCGGGATTAAGGGACCTTTAACCACTCCCGTAGGCGGAGGAATTCGCTCGCTGAACGTGGCATTGCGCCAACTCTTAGATCTTTATGTATGTTTACGACCCGTAAAATACTATGAAGGCGTTCCTAGCCCCGTGAAACGACCGGAACTCGTTGATATGGTCATCTTCCGAGAAAATACAGAAGATATCTATGCAGGCATAGAATTTGCGGGGGGGACGCCTGAAGCCCAAAAAATCTTAGATTTTTTTGCCCAGAACTTTCCCAAAGAATTTGGGAAAATTCGATTCGGCACTGAAAAAGCCTCCGCCGACTGGAGAGCAGCTCAAAAGTCGGTAGGTCTGACCGTCCCTGCCCCCCTGATGCTTACCGGAGTCGGTTTAAAACCTGTCAGTTATCTAGGTACCGAACGACTCGTGAGTGCGGCCATCTCTTATGCCATCGCACAAGGCCGCCGCTCTGTTACCCTTGTTCATAAAGGTAACATCATGAAGTTCACGGAGGGTTCCTTCCGAGATTGGGGTTATAAAGTTGCTAAAGAGCACTTTGGAGCGCAAGAAATCGACAATGGGCCTTGGTGCCGGATTCCCGAAGGCAAACCTGGTGCGGGTTTAATCATTAAGGATTCCATAGCCGACATTACCCTACAACAAGTCTTAACTCGACCCGAAGATTTCGATGTCATCGCAACTTTGAATCTCAATGGAGATTATCTTTCAGACGCTCTGGCCGCTCAAGTAGGCGGAATCGGCATAGCCCCTGGGGCCAATATCAATTATGTGACAGGCCATGCCATTTTTGAAGCGACTCACGGGACAGCTCCTAAATATGCCAACCTTGACAAGGTAAACCCCTCATCGGTGCTCTTATCGGGTGTGATGATGCTCGAGTATTTGGGGTGGGACGAAGCGGCCGCACTCGTAGAAAACGGCATTCGCGAGGCCATTGCGGATAAGGTTGTTACCTATGATTTTGCCCGGCTCATGGAAGGGGCGACTGAAACCTCCTGTAGCGGATTCGCTGATCATATCATTGCCTCACTGTCCAGAAAGTGAGACAATAAAAAGCGAGGCATGATCATGAAAAACTCCAAAGCAGGCCGCAAAACACTAATTGCGGGTCTCATTCTCACGGTAACAGGCTTACTCTTGCTGTTTTGGACCCAGCACTTTGTTCAACAAATGTTGCGCTGGTGGCCTTCTGTCTTTATGCTTTGTGGAGTTGTGTTCGTTTATCACTATGGAGCACACAAGGCGCGGCCCGTTTTTCTTTTATTAGGTCTTTTGCTCTTTTTGACGGGGACATTCATTCTTTTGCTCAACACAGTTTTGTCAAAATATTTTGAGCTCAAGCAATTATGGCCGGTATTCATGGGAATTGTTGGGACTTCCATCATTCCTTACAGCCGAGGCTTTAAACGAAGCTTGAGAATTTCCTTTGTCATACCTGGGATTTTTCTGATCGTCTTCATGTTTGTGTTACTGATCTTTACTCTCCCTGTCGTGCATATCACATTTACAGATTTTGTTTTGGCTTGGTGGCCGCTTTTGTTAGTCTTGATGGGCCTCACGCTGATTGCCAGCTACTATTTTCGTGACAAGGGTCAATCTGAACAGTGAAAAAAATTCCTTTTCTCTTCCTCCTCTTCTTAGGGTTACAAATGGGTCCTGCCTTACCGCTTGTTGCCGAATCAACCCCAGCGGATTCACCAGCCACAGCTACCCCTGACGCCAATTTACCTCAAACCTGGCTGGGCATGAAACCCGAAGAAGCCTACCGCTTGTTGGGTGCCCCAGCTGAAATCTCAGCTGTAGCGGACAATACGGGTCATCTTCATGTCATTCATTATTATCCCAATTACACCTATCTTTTTTGGTACGATAACCATGTGTGGCAAGTGCGTTTAGATAAACGATATCAAGGCCAATTCTTGGGTTTAACCATGGGGATGGATCAAGCCAAGGTAACAGCCTTAATGGACAAACAATGGGGTCCGGAACTTGCCTCGGGCCCAGATTGGGCAGTTTGGAACTTACCCTACCAAATTTTCTCCCGGAGGCTTAAACTGGTATTTGAAGGCGGAAAGCTTGTAGATGCCTTTTTCTACCGGGGAGATTTGTAAATGAGTCGTCTTTGTCTCGTTCTTACTGGTAAGACCCTTCACGAAAATCGACAGCTGATTTCTCAGTATCGAAAATGGATCGATTTAGTCGAACTGCGAGCCGACTTGATTGATCGTAATGAATGGTCAGAGCTGAACTCCTTTTCTTTAGAATTAGATTTGGACATCATACTGACTTTGCGTAAAGCCATTGACG
>JAJXWL010000146.1 GCA_021781625.1 bacterium | reverse complement strand
GAGGCCCAATTTTATCTTGAAGCCCTCAAACAAACTCTCGAAGAAAGCTGGCCTGGGCGTATCGAAATTGTCATTTTTCAAGCCACGTCAAACCGAATTGCCCGTGAAATTGCCCACCAGCAAAAAGCCGTCCAGGCTGGACTGGTGATTTTGTGCACCCACGGCCACAGCGGCCTTAGTCAGTTTTGGTCGGGTTCCATTGCTCAAAAAACAGTCGACTTGGGCAAAGTTCCTTTGCTGATGATTCATCCCGATCATCCTGCGTTTGAACCTCAAACTCTTTTGATTCCCTTGGACGGCAACCCCGAGCATGAAAAAGTTCTTTCGGCTGGCACAAAGTTAGCGGCTCAACTCAAACTCGACGTCAACCTCCTTTTGGTCATTCCAACCCCAGGTACCGTGCCCCCCAAATTATCCTATGCCCAGCGGATGCTCCCCGGCCTCACACGTTCACTCCTTGATCTGGAAGAACAAGAAGCTCAAGCCTACTTAGCAGAAAAAAAGCTGACCATCTGCCAGGAACTCGAACTCAGGGAACCAGGATTATGCCTAGACTGTGAATTCACGGTACAACGGGGAGACCCTTCCAACGTCATTACCACCACTGTCCAAAAGGACACTGGAAATTTGCCCTTATTGGCCACCCATGGTAGAACAGGACTGAAAGCCTTTTGGGAAGGTAGTGTCGCCAATCTGGTAGGCCAGCAAACGAAACAGCCCTTGCTCTTATTTCCTTTGCCAGCTACCTGAGGTTGTCCTGATAACTCTAGCGCATGAACTATGATTGACATTTCATGAATGAGAAAATATCCTTGAATTGGAGGTGTCAAATGGCAATCCTTCAAGTGCGAGACGTTGATGACCGGCTCTATTCCTCACTAAAAGAAGTCGCCAGACGCGAAAACCGTTCATTGAGTCAAGAAGTGGTCTCGATACTGGAAAAATATCTCTCAAACCCCAAAGAATTTGGTAACAATTCCACTGATGAGTTTCTTAATCTCGCAATGGCTTGGACTGATACGAGAAGCTCGGAAGAAATTATTCGTGATATTGAAGGAGCGAGAACTCAGTCGACTCGTTTTGGAGATGATCATGGCGTATTTGATTGATACAAATATCATCATCTACAGCTTAAAAAATTTGGAATCAGTTCAAAAGAAATTCAAAGAGAATGAACGAATTCCAAAGTCCATTTCGATTATTACGTATGGCGAACTTCTCTATGGAGCAAAGAAATCTCAAAGTACAGAAAAGAACTTAGCAGTCGTATATCGAATCAAAGAGCTTTTTCCGGTGATTTCCATTGACATGCCGATTATCGAGACTTTCGGAGATTTGAAATCTAAATACAGAAAAATCGGGATAATTATTGACGATTTTGATCTATTGATTGCCTCTACTGCACTCACATACAATTACACTCTTGTGACAAATAATATAAAACATTTTGAAAAAATAGATGGGCTTGACTTGGAGAATTGGGTTTCACGCTAGGAGGAGAAATCTTCAACTATGCGTTATTTTTTTTTGAAAGAGGCCGAAAAACAAACTATGATCGACAAATTATCTGGATTTTCCGCTCTGCCCCCCTCATTCCAGCTCCCTGACTTTTCCTCCATGGAACGAGGAATGTCTGAGCGAATTGAGCGGTTCGAAAAATTTTTCGATTCACCTGAGGCTGTAGTTTCTCAATTAGCTCGAACTTTTACCCATCAAGACACTACCCCCTATTCAGAACAAAAGCCCGAAACAAAACCGCTGACACCTTCCACCTCGCCCGCAGAGGCAACCTCGATCAAAGACCTCAAACAATTGGCTCAAAAAAGTGCCGACCAATACGGCGTCAACGCCTCTTTGGTGAAGTCCGTCATTAATGCTGAATCGGGTTTCGACCCCAACGCGGTTTCCAAAGCTGGGGCCGAAGGTCTTATGCAGTTGATGCCGGGGACCGCCAAAGATCTTGGAGTCAACGATCCCTTTAACCCCGCTCAAAATGTAGATGGCGGAGTTCGCTATTTGAAATCGATGTTGAATCGTTATTCCAACAATGTGCCTCTGGCCTTAGCCGCTTACAATGCCGGCCCTGGAGCCGTCGACAAGGCTCAGGGGATTCCCGACTTTCCCGAAACTCAGGATTATGTCCAAAAGGTGATGTCCAACTTAGGGAACTTCTCAGGGGATTTAGAACGCTGAAAGCGCACTGGTGAATTGTAGGGTAAGCGGAGCCACAAGGTGGGAGGCCCCTAACGGGTAGCCTCCGGGAAGCACCTCAGGGGCTGATTCGGGTTCCCAATAAAACACACCTAAACCTTGCTGTTGCGGAACCGAAGCTACGGCAGATAAAAGATTGGACAAAAACGCCTGACTTTGAGCCGGCTCAGAAGCTAAATACCCTACTTCACAAAGTATGACTGGTTTACCATAGCGGGACACCATGTCATTCATATTGGCTTGAAGGTCCGCAATCGTCTGAGTGGGTTGCCAATACGGGTAAAAGGACATTCCTGTCACATCCCAAAGCCCTCCGGCCGCTTGAAAATGATCAAACCACCAGCGGTACAAGCTATTGTTCCCACCTTGATCCAAATGAAGAATTACCAGTATAGAAGGATCAAATTTCTTCACCGCCTGATAACCGGCGTTCAAGAGGGCTACCAGATTGGTCCAGCCGGAATTTCCTTGAACAAAACCGCTGGCTTGTGTGCCAAAGAGGATACCCTCGTCAATTTCGTTTCCCAATTGTAGCCAACGGGGTGTCACGCCAACGGCTTTCAGTGCACTTAAGACACTAGTAACCTCTGTGGCAATAGCGGTTTCGAATTGTGGTAACGTGTCCTGGGCCCAGGCCGCAGGGGGAGTTTGCTGCATACCGCTGGCCCAAGTGTCGCTAAAATGAAAATCAAGAAGAAGGGCAAGACCTTTGGCCTGACACCTTTTGGCCATCGTCACCACATTACTTTGGTCACAAAAGCCCAAAAGACTTGTCACATTTCCCTGCGTATCAAAGGTCTCATAAGAGGTTGCAGAAGGATTCACCATGACCCGCAGTCGGACGGCCTGGACCCCCAGAGCTTTTAGCAAGTCCAAGGGATCAGCGGGCTGACCAGAAGAATCTTGCCAAGTTACCCCACGGGATTCCAGTTGGCTGAGCCAACTTAGGTCGGCCCCCCTTACCACGTTGGAGGTATTGACGACCCCAGTTTGACCGTTAACCACAGTTTGACTGGTAGCTTGTGAACAGCTCATAACCAAGGTCAGGAGCACCAGGCTAAAACAGAGCAAAAAGGGGTTTCTCAAAGTTGGGCTTGCCTCATGAACCTAAGATCCTTTTGAGGAGCTTGAACTTGCCGGTGGTATACGGTGGGTATCTAAACGGCCAGTCCCCCCAGCTGGGCCGAAGAACCAAGGACTTTTCGCGCCTAAAGGTTCGCCAACCAGCGGCTCCATGATATTGCCCCCAACCGCTGGATCCCCTCCCCCCAAAGGGCAGATTCGTATTGGCAAAATGCAACAGCACGTCATTGACACAACCGCCGCCGGCAGGAACGGACAAAAAGAACGCTTCGGCCTGACGAGGGGGACCAAAGACGTATAAAGCTAGAGGATCACGAGCTAGAGAAATGTGTTGTTTGGCATCTTCCAGCGAGGTGTAAGTAAGAACCGGCAGTAACGGGCCAAAGATTTCCCCGGCCATCAAAGGGTCATTCCAGGTGACGTCCGTCAACAAGGTTGGGCCAAGCAACAACCGTTCCCGATCCTTTTCGCCACCGCAGGCAATGGTTCCCGAACGCGCCAAGGCTTCTAACCTCTCCCAAGCTTGTCGATGGATGATGCGAGCTAAATCGGGAGAAGCTAACGGCCCTTGAGGGAAGAAATCGCGCAAAGCACGTCGAAAAGCATCGACAAAGACCTCTTGCAGCTGAGAAGGTACTAATACGTAGTCGGGAGCAACACAGGTTTGACCGGCATTGACGGTTTTACCCCAAAGCAGTCTACGGGCAGCCAGCTCTACATCGGCGCCTTCTAATATAACAGCCGGAGACTTGCCACCAAGTTCCAGCACACAGGGGATATGCCGCTCACTCGCCGAGAGTCCGACGCGACGACCAATTTCGCGACTGCCCGTAAAGAAGACAAAATCCCAAGGCTTTGCCAGTAATGAAGCGGCAACCTCAGCGTCCCCCGTCACGACCGTGAACTCAGCTGGGGTAAAGTGCTCCGCCACAAGTTTGGCGATCAGGGCCGAAGTAGCAGGGGTGCGTTCAGAAGGTTTTAGCACAACCTGATTTCCGGCAGCCCACGCGCTTAAGGCAGGGACTAGGGCCAACTGAAATGGAAAGTTCCAGGGGGCCAAAACCAAAACCTTTCCCCAAGGTTCACTCCAGATCACGCTTCGGGCTGGCCAATGAGCCAAAGGGGTTCGCACCCGACGTGGTTTACGTAGCGAAGCACCCTTTCGGCGTAAGTATTGGATTTCACTAAGAACTACCGATGTTTCAGTGGTAAGAGTTTCCAAAGAACTTTTTCCAAAGTCCGCATACAAGGCTTGAGCCAATTCCTCATGAAGTTCTCGGATGGCTTTTTCTAAGCGACGAAGTGTAGCTTGCACCTTGCCCCCCCCTCTTGCTGCCAAATACCAACAAGGTTCAGTATACGGCAGGTTTCCCGTGGGAGGAAGTCCATGCGAAGATACCTCTTCCTTACTTTTTGGTTTTATGCCCTTTTGGGCTTGATCAGCGGCAACTTGCCAGCTCAACAAAACTCAGCAGATTCGATTCTACTGGACAATTGGGCCTTGCAAGACCCTACCGGACAAACCCTTCGAGGGTCGTATCGGGAGCCCTTTAAGGATAAGCCTTGGTTTTATTATGACTCCGCTGAGGGTTCTTACATCTTTGCCGTTCCTCGGACAGGCTACACCACCCCTCACTCCCAACATGTTCGTTGTGAGCTCAGACAACTTTCACACGGAAAACCGGCGGCCTGGAACCTTACAAAAGACCACGAGCTGAGTTTTTCTGGCATGGTCACCCAGCTTGCCGGGGGGTCACGAGGCCGCACGACGTTGGCACAAATCTTTGATGCATCCAGAGGCAAACCTTTGACCGAACTCGAATTTGGTTCTGGAAAACTTTTACTCCTGGTGGAAACCACCCCGAAAGGTGGTTCTAGCGTGCTATATCCCCTTGCTTTTGTCCCACTGGGACAACGGTATTCTCTTAAGCTTGGCCTTAGCCGGGGTAAGCTTTGGGCGCAAGTATCTGGGCAGGCCCCACTGGAGCTGTCTCTAGCTTCAAGCTTTCTTCAGGACAAGTTTTATTTTAAGTTGGGCAACTACGATCAAACTTCGAGGGCTGGCCCTCTGGGACCTCCCGAAACGGTGGTTAAGGTGTTTTACTCGACATTGACCATCCACTGAGAGAACGTCTCTAGGTATTCCCAAAACCCAGCTTTGTGCGCAAGGGGGAAGCCATACGTTTCGGCAGATTCTAGAACTTGCTTCC
>JAJXWL010000145.1 GCA_021781625.1 bacterium | reverse complement strand
AGTTATCGGAAATCCCCGTGGCTTTTTCTGGTGAAGGGGGTGTTCTCAGAGTGGCGACAAGAGCGGGAAGCTTTTACCAAGTAGAGATGCAAAACGGTCAGTTAGAGCCCTCGTACCAGTGGGGAAAAGGACCAGTAGCTGGTGTCAGTTGGTCTCGTTCCTGGGTGGTGATTTGGGGGCCTCGTGGGTTGCCCTGTTTGGTGCTTGAGGCTCAGTCGGGCCGAGCCGTCACGGAATTTGAACCTACGCGTGGTGTCGCCGCAGTTCATTGGGATAATAACCGCCTATGGCTAGCCGAAGGCAATGGTCGCGTGGCATTGTGGGATGTTCAAAAGGCTACCCGAATTCAAACGTTATGGGAGCAAGGAGATGTTGTCAGGCAATTTGTGGGCAGTAAACGAAATCTAGGAGTTCTCACCACAGGAAAGCGCCCGGGTTTACTTCAGCGGGGAGGTGTCGCAGAGTTTCAATGGTTAGGTAGCCATAAACGGCCTTTGACGACCCTAGCTATGACACCGGATGGGCAGGAACTTTGGTCGGCAGGGGAGGATCAGGGTATCCGACGGTGGAGGCTCCCCGAAGGGGAACCTTTGTCCAAAATTGAATACCCCGGTATTATTGAACAACTGGCGTTTGTCGAAAACTCTAGTGAAACCTCAGGGCTACAGTTTTTTGCTTCTTGCCGAGGGGGCACCGTTATTGCTGGTTCGGGTCCAGGGGGAAGACCACAGTAATCAACAAGAGTTGATCTTCAAGTTCTGCGCTGATGATACCTCCGGTTTCCAGACGGATTTTAGCGTAACCCAGCATGGATTTTCCACCGGGGTCTGACAAAGAGGCGAGAACCTTTTTCTTGAAGGCTTCTCGTGGATCTGGATCGCCATAGACCAGCTCAATTTCGGTTTGAATCGCTTTTAAAGTGGCCTGTGCATTTCCTTGCACGTAATTTCGAACTTCCAAAACAATTTCATCGTCGGATTTTTGTAAGACAATTTGAAAGTCGGTATCTTGAGGAGAGTATTTATAAGCATTTTCAATGAGTTCTGAACTCGCCGTCGCCAGCTTTTCGGCATACAGGTGGTAGTCTTTTTTATCTTTGTAAATACCAAGAATGAGATCTCCGAGGTATTTTCTTGTAGCGGAAACAAATTCCCATTCCTTAAAAATAAAAGCGTTCAGCAAGCAATCGGGCTTTTGAAGTCGTGGCAAAGCGATCTCCTTGAGTTACATTCTAAGGTATCAGAAGCATTTTTTGAAAGAGTTTTTCAGCTTCAACCCGTAAAACTTTGGGATAGGCCCCACTATAAAGTTTTTCAACTAAGTTGCCTAATTCCGGTGGTGTTTCAGGGCCACTCACTGACCACAGCCGTTGTGCAGACTCTAACAAGGTATTGGCTAAAACGGCGTCTTCAGGTCGATTTTCTTGTAATTGAAGGAGTAAACGAGTCACCCTGCCATCTGGGTCTAAGCCAGAATGCGCGAGAGCTAAAATACCCTCGTCTTGAACCATAGGCTCGTATTCCCTCTGAATCAACGAGTAGAGAACTTTCTTATCTTCGGTTTCAGCCGTTTGGGCCAAAAGACGGTAAGCTCTGAGACGAAGATCCGGCCAATTATTTAAAATCCGTCCTTGATCTAGGCTGACATCAGAAACTCCAGAACGAGCGATTTGAAGTAAGATGACATTGACAAAAGGCCAACGCACTCGGAGATCTTCATGCTTGGCTTGTTGTTCGAAAGTGGTGAGGATCGAATTTTGAGCCGCTCTCGTTCCTTGAGCCAAGAGAGCTTCAAAGACCTGATAGCTGGGGTCGCTCTTCCAGACCCTCAGTAACGAAGCATAGGCAGCCGGTCGATGGGATGAACTGGATCGTTCCGGATCACCGCCAGGTTGACTCCAGCTTAGGTAAGGTGGGGCTTGGTGTTCTTGGGTGTGCAACTGCCAGTCAGCCCCCACCCAGATGATCGTCCCCTCGCGAGTTAATAAAGGAGGGGTACCACCGTAAGGGTCTGGCCAAAAGGCTAAAAGGCGGGAATCACGGGCTAAAAACAAACCCCGTTCTGTGTAGATATAGAGACCCCCTCGGTTATCGAGAAGAGGGCCCGCTTCGGCCTCGGACGGGAGGTTGAGCGTTCGTCGAACACTCCCATCAGACGTTAAGGTAACCACTTTTTTGGCTTCTAGGATCACCGGACCATTATCTGCCCCGATGGCGAGCCCTAGAACAGCCGGTGAATCCCATATTTGTCGGTATTTTCCAGTTGCGGGGTTAAAAACCCCTAGGCCATCAGGTCCACCTGACCAGAGCATGCCTTGTTGATCTTGAGCTAAAAACCAGTCCCCTGAGCTCGTCGTAACGTCCCTTCCAGGGGCAAGGCCACCCCAACGGGTTAAACTCCCATCGATACGCACTAGGGTCAAACTATGGGGCGTCCGAATCCAAAAGCCTTCATCCGAGTCATATAAAGCAGCTAGGGGCCGTGACCCCAGGGGAACATCAATTTTAAAACTGACCTCAGGGGACCAAACCGTGACCCAACCATCTTTCCAACCCAGCAACCAACGACCGGCTTCTCCGGCTACGGGGGCAAAGGCCGGTGTTGAAGGACGAGACGTTTGAGCAAACCTTTGGAGGGTGTTCGCGTTAAGGTGAAGGGCGATGACTTTGCCAGAAAGTAATGGGATGAGGTAGGTTTTGCCTTGACCTACCGCCCAACCGGAAAATCTCTCATACGGAGTCCAACTGCTGAGCTTTTTACCGTCTTCATTATAATAGGACAGGGTTTCGTCTTCGCAGGGAATCAAAAACCCTTTTCCGGCTTGAGTCGCACCCCCAACCAAGCGGCCAGCCAGAGGCAGACTTAGGTCTCGAGCGCTTAAAAGTCCTTGGCCTAGAAAAAGGATAATACAAATATACTGCAGAGAATACTTTGTGAATTGGCGAAGATCAACCTTCATAATCTAGCCTGACCGCCGCTTCGATGTGAGTGGTCTGGGGGTAAAAGTCAAAGGCGTGAGCATCTTGAAGCTGGTAACCGTGGGAAAGGAAATACCCCGTATCGCGAGCTAGTGTATCGGGGTTACAAGAAACATAAACCAAACGACGGGGGCGTCGTTGGACAAGTGCTTCTCGAACCACAGCCGTTAAGCCTGTTCGCGGAGGGTCTACCACAACTTCAAGAATATTTTTGCCAGAACGAGCCAGCCAATCCTCGACTCGCTGGGCATGAAATTCATGAAGAGGTCCCTGGACATTCAAACGGGCTAGGGCAAGTGCGGCGGAATTTTCTTCAACACAAATGATGCGTTGAAAGTGTTCTGCGAGAAAGGCTCCAAAGAGGCCAGCTCCGCAATAAAGGTCTGCAATCGTTTCCCCTGTTGTGAAGGAATCCCGAACATACTCGATCAGCTGGGGTAATAACTCAAGATTACTTTGAAAAAAACCTGACAAGGATAGGGTTAACCGCTTGCCAGCCACCGTCACCGTAGCCGTTTTATCCACACCTTCAAGTCGCCAACCTTCGGCGGCAACGGCATTCCAACGACCATCGGGAAGCTTATGAAGACTTTCTCTAGCTTCTGAACTGGGTGGTTGTGCTAAAAGGGGCAATAAAGCAGGATGAACCACGGGGCAATTTTCTACAGGAATCACCTGATTTGACGCTCTGGCTTTGAACCCGTAGTGGTTTGAAACTTTGTGAAGTTGAATTCGAGTACGATAATGCCAGGGCTCACCGCCCGAAAAGTTGAGTTGCCCTAACTCAACTTTGGCGAGGCGATAGAAGGCTTCCCGGATGATATCAGCCTTGATTTGACGTTGTGCTTCAATATTCGCATACATGAAATCACAACCGCCACACTGCTCGTAATGAGGACAGGCTGGTGTAATCCTAGAAGAAGCTGGGGCAAGGATTTTAAGTACCTTACCCCAGAGAACCCCACGGACTTTTTCTTTCAACTGAAAGCGAATGGTTTCTCCGGGAAGTACTCCGGGGACAAAAACAACACCTTCGGCAGTACGCAGAAGACCTGCTCCGCCCGAAACGACTTTTTCTACCGTTCCGGTGAAAGTCTCAGAGTTTAGGGGCGAAATGGCTGAACTCCATCGTAAAAGTTCCTCGTCCTTGTGTCATACTTCGCAAACCCGTCGTAAAACCAAACATTTTGATCAGGGGGACTTCGGCATGCACCGCTTCTCGACCTGGATGACTTTCCATAGAAAGGACAATGCCGCCTTTTTGCGTAAGATGGTTAATGACCTCTCCCACAAAATCATGGGGTGTTAAAACCACGACTTTCATCACGGGTTCCATTTGTACGGGCGTTGCCTGACGGGCCGCATTGTCTAAACCAAGAGAACCTGCCGCCTCAAAAGCTAATTCTGAGGCCGTCAGTTCATCGTATTGTGCACCGGTCAACGTGACTTTGACATCAATAAAGGGGTAACCAAAAAGCACGCCAGAACTGAAGGCCGCATTCACGCCGCGAGAGACCGCTTCTTGAAAAACTTCAGGTAAAGTGGCTTTAGAAACCTTGGAGTGAAAACTGTTTCCTTCACCTCGGGGAGCCGGTTCGACCACAAGTGTAATCTTAGCTCGATTTTCTTTACCCGCAAAGGTTCGTTCATAAATTTCTTCATGCGTGACCGAGGTTGTCACGGTTTCTCGGTACGAGACTTGGGGATTCCCGACTCGGGCTTCTACCCGAAATTCCTTGGTGATTCGTGTCACCAAAACATCTAGGTGGAGTTCTCCCATCCCTGAAATTAAGGTCTGACCAGTTTCTTTGTTTTCTTTGACCAGAAAAGTCGGGTCCTCCAGCATCAAGGTGGACATGACTTGCTCGAGTTTTTCTTGCTCTGAGGTGGACTTGGGCTCAATGGCCACACTAATTACGGGTTCGGGAAAATGCATTCTTTCTAAAAGAACTGGATAGTTTTCTAATCCCAGCGTGTCACCTGTTTGACTTTCTTTGAGTCCTACGACCACACCAATTTCCCCGGCAGAAAGTGAATCGACCGGTTCAGGACGATTGGCATGCATACGCAAAAGACGATTCACACGTTCGCGCTTCTTTTTTCCAATATTCATGACCTGAATACCGGACTTTAACGTCCCGGAATACACGCGAACGTAATAATAAATCCCGGTCTGCGGGTCTACGTGGACCTTAAAGACTAGTGCAAGCAAGTTTCCTTCGGGGTCCGGCTTAACGTGGACTTCTTCGTCTTTCTTAACATGAAAGCCGCGAAAGGGGGGCACATCTTCTGGTGCCGGTAAATATGCCACGACAGCATCTAACAGGGGCTGAACCCCAATATTGCGCAGTGAAGCCCCGCACAGAATCGGAACGAGTTGACGTTTGAGGGTCGTTTCACGCAAGACCGTATGGACTAGTTGGGGAGGAATAGCTTTCCCCTCGAGATAAAGCTCGGTCATTTCATCACTAAAGGCCGATAGGGCATCATAAAGGGCATCTCGTGCAGCCTCGGCTTTAGCACGCCAGGCTTCAG
>JAJXWL010000144.1 GCA_021781625.1 bacterium | reverse complement strand
ATCAGACGGAAGAGGAACTCTGTCTGCCAGGGTAAGGGAGATTCCCCCATCAGGGTTAACCCTTGGTCATCCGTAAGTAAGTTGACGGTCTTCCAAGTCTGGGGAACCGAATTCAGAGTCAAAAAGACGAGATCTGAGGCCGAAACACCCAGCGGGTAAGGAGGAAGACTCTGATCGCTTTGAAACAGCCGGTTACCTGGGGTTTGTGTCAGAACTTGAGGAAAGACTTCACTGGGTTTTGTTTTGTGCCAAACGTTAAAAATAATATTTTGTCCAATCCACTCACCATAGGGGGCGATCCAGTGAAGCAAAACTTGCCCATCGGGGCTGTACCGAAAGACTTCAAAGTCTTTGACAAAAGAGCCTTCCGGAGTTTCCAAAAGTTTACCGATATGAACGAGTTCAATGGCCTTTTCGTTGGGAAGCAGGGGGGGGGCCGGGTTGCGGAAGCTGAGGTTTTCGTACCCAGGGAGAAGAAATAAAATTTTAAGATCGTTAGCAAAGTGAATTTTACCCTGAAGTTTTGTTAAACAGAGAGCTTCGTAGCGAGCCACCTCTTTATCTCGAGGGTCTTCTTTATGGAGTTCTTGAAAACCATAATAAGCTTCAAGGTAATTTTGAAATTGGTAGTCGCCTAGACTTTTTCCTTTGCGAAAAAAATAGCTGGCTTTTAAGCGTTCATCAGCAGAAAGGGTTTGGTCGCGAATCCCACGCCAAGAAAGATCAATAAAGTTTTCAGCTTGATGAACTTGCTCCGAAGACACCGTTTGTCCTTGGTTTTGTGCATTGGTGAGGCGAATAAAACTTTCGTACGCCAAGTGATTGATTTCAAAGTTATGACGTGAATACAGGGGCGCTTTGAGAAGTTGTTCAGCCTTTGCGAGGAGCTCAGTAACGGTGGTTTGATCTTCGGGAAGGGGGGTGTCCGCACCTGGCAATAAGCGAAGGTTGAAAAACTTTTCCATTTCGAGATGCGAACGGACAATTTGATATTCAAAATCATAATCAAAGGCAGATTGAGCTGAATAAAAACGTTGGTGCGGGCGCAGGGTAATTAATCTTTGAAGTAAGATGGCTTCTTCTTCTGTATTTCTTTGACGCAGAAGGTGATCCTGAAGCTGAGCTTCTTGGTCTTTCAACTGCAAATAGGAGCGCTCTAAAGCATGGGTTTGTCGAACCTTGTAGGCTTCGGTTTGAAGGTAGTCCTCAACCAAAGGATGTACCAGTAAGGTGAGCACCGCTAAAAACGACGAGCCCGCAATGACGATCATCGCTAAAGTGGAAAGAATTCGAGTGGGGGAGGAAGCTCCTGATGAAGTATCAGGATTCAACGCAAAGGTTAACAACAAGGAACTTAAAAATAACCAGGGATAGGCCTCAGCTAAGCCTTTAAGCAGGATGAGGGCGGCCGTCAGCCATGCGTCTTCTGGAAGCGACGGCAACGGTTGTATACCCCAAAGCGGTAGGGAAAAGGCAGAAATGAGCAGATGACCGACCAGCCAGACCATCCAAATAAGGGTCGAAAAGAGAAAAATCTTGAAAAAGCGCGTCCAGATTTTTGTCATATCAAGTGACCTCTTGAGTGGGACGGGAAAGTGCCATCGTCAAGAAAAACAAACCTAAGACGGCAAGAGCCAGAATGGCAATGCCTATCAGAGGATTGGATAAACTCATGGCAGGAAACCATTGCTGGAGAATACTAGGAACTCCTGACACGGAAAAAGCGGCTAAGGCAAGGTAGAGACGTGCCGCTAACAACGCGAGAATCCAGCGAACAAAGGCCCAACGGATGGTCAAAAAAAACGGTGCTAGTCCGAGAAATAAACCAATGTAAAGAACAGACAAGAGCGCGTAGGCTCCTGGATCGGTTTTGTAGGCGGTTTTCAAGGCCGAGTAGACCCAAAATAAATCATCTTGCAACGAGGAAAGGAGTGCAGGCTCTTGGTAAAGCTTGGCTTCAGCAGAAGATGGATGCCATTGCCCCGTTCCTTGTGACCCTGCGTAAATAAAACGTTTGTTCCAAGGATCATATTGAACTTGCTCTACCACGCGCATGGGGGAAGTCTTGGGAATCAAGACAACATTTCGCAAGAATTGGCCCTCTCTATGCTGAGTGGGAACATAAAGCCGTTCATTGCCGTCCAATTGCCAAAAATGCTGTGAGGGGGAGATTTGCTCCACGGGGCTAAAGGTATTTGTAACAAGTAAGGGAAAAGATAAGAGCAAGAGCAGGGAGGCGGTGACGAGAACTGAAAAGTAAGCCATACGAAAGCCCTGTAGGTGCTTTCGCATGAAGGCCAAGACCAAACAAAGGGCTCCAATTTCTGCAAGAAGGAGGGCTTCGGTCATTTGATGTGCGAAGGGACTAAAAAGAATACCAGGAACCTGGGGGACAAAAAAGTACGAAAAGCTAAGAAACGCTAGGAGAAAAAAAAGAAAGAATAAGAGAAATTGAAAAGTTAGTCGGAAGGCGCCTTTCACAGAGGACAAGATAACACGACCTTCGCCCCCCTTCAAGGAAGGCGGTACCCCTGATGTCGATCTGCGGGAATGGGATCTCCTTCCATCCACCCTAAGCCTCGAAATTTTTTTCTTAAACGGGAGATTTGCATAGATAAGGCACGTGATTGTGCACTGTCCCGAAGACAATTTTGCTCAAGGAGGTGACGAGAAACTGGGGACCCACGACGTAACAGTAAAGACCTCAGCAAAGCTTCTTCATCACAACTCAAAGAGGCTGTTTTTTCTCCTTGGCACAGTTTGCCGTCCTTAACCTGAAACTGTAAACCATGACTTTCCCAACTGAGCTCAGAACTCAGTAGCCGTGAGACGCGTAGCTCAAGTTCTGTCAGCTCCCAAGGTTCTTTGAGGTAATCCCAAGCCCCACGAACCCAAGCCGTTTGTAACAAGTGTGCGGGTCCGTACGGCATCCATAAGAGACCTTGGGTCATCAAGGAATATTGTGAACGTAAAAGAAGGAATTCTGAAACAGGTACAACGGCCAAATCCCATGGACCATCGTGAAAGGAAGGGCCAAATTGTACCTTGATTCCTGGTATTTTCTGACCCGTTAAAAAGTACTGAACAAGTTCACGATCCGTTGTAGAAAGAAAAATGGTCAATTCAGCTTTTCTTGACTAGCGGGAGCGGCAACTTCTTGGGCTTTCATTTTGGCTTTTAAGTCTTCTAATAACAAATCCGCATGAGTATCGCCTTTTTCCAACTCTTTGAATTGTTTTTCAAGATCATTTGTACCACTTAAATCTTCTAACTCTGCGGCAGCACTCGCTTCTGCTTCCATTTGGTCAACTTTGACGGCCATGCGATCAAAGGCTTCAAAGGCCGAATTGTTCGACATATTGCTCATGGTCTCAGAAATCTTTTTCTGTGCCTCGGCCCTCTTGGCACGGGCAATAAGAATATTCTTTTTCCGGGCTGCCTCATCAATCTTTTGCTGAAGTTGACGTAAGGAATCTTTAAGTTTTTCTACAGCTTGATGCTGGGCTTCAAATTGTTGTTTGAACTGGGACGCCAGGTCTTCATATTCTTTTTGTCTCAAGAGAGCTTCTTTGGCTAAATCATCACGGTTACTTTTTACCGCGAGAATGGCCTTGCCTTCCCAGTCCTTGGCTTGTGCGGCATTGTCCTGATATTGACGTTCCAGACGCTTCTCATCCGCGATAGCCGTGGCAACAGCCTTCTTGTTTTCAATCAGCTGTTCATTCATGTCAATAATGGTCTGTTCCAGAATGCGTTGGGGATCTTCAGCTTTGCTAATTGCCGCGTTAATGTTGGCTTTAAAAACGCGTTTCAGGTTGTCCCAAATACCCATGAAGGTCTCCTTCGTTTACGAACTGAACTTATTTACGAACTGAACTTGGAAAGAATTGTATAATGTTGAATCAATGTCAGGCCAATCTCATCAAAAGCCGCTTGAATTTCTGGATAATCCAGAGTTTCCAACAGAAAAGATTTGCAAAGAATGAGGGATTCCCCTTCAACAGCGTAAGAAACATACATTAAATCGTTGGCATTCATACGCAAAACGGCTTCAAAGAAAGCTTCACGGTTTTTACTCGGAAGGGGCATAACGGTCAGCCGAAGAATCACAATAGGATCTTCCCACACGACTGCTGTCGGCTGTAAACCGGTTTCCTCATCTTGAACAATCCAAGAATTGTCTTCGACGGCTTGAACCGTTACTCCAAGCTTTTGGAAATAATCTTCCAGCTTTTCTTTTCCCGTCATGCTGTCTCCTATCCGAGAAAGACCTGTCCCGCGTTATCAATTGCCAGAATGGTTTTGCATTCTGAACATCTAAACCGACCGGCTTTTGAAGCTTTGAGACGCTTGGAACAAATCGGACAATTAAAGGTCTTGGGGAAAACACCGCTTTCAGAAATGTCTGAAGAGCCTTCAGCTTGGAAAAACTTTACAGCTTCTTCAAGATTATCTTTAATATTGAAGAACTGTGAGAAGCCAAGTAATTGGAAGACCTCATAGACTTTGGGTTGAATTTCCAACAAGACAATGTCTCCACCCTTTGGCTTAACCGCTTTGAGAAAGGCCGTAAAAGAGCCAATGCCTGTACTAGAGACATAATTGAGTCCAGAACACTGAAACACTATTTTGTAAAAATTCGAATCAATCGCTTTAGAGACGCGTTTTTGGAAAAAGTTGGAGTTGTAGGTATCTATATATCCCGTTAGAAATAAGACCAAACAGCCCTCAACACCATCAACCTTTTGTAGTCGAATTTTGAGGCTGTCGTCTTTTTCATCGTCAAAACCAGGGACGATGTCATTGTTTGTACTCATAGTAATCCTCTTCTAACGAGCAATTCAACTCTGCTGAGGTGGTGCGGATTCATCGTAATAATAGGCATGTCAAAAACCTTTGTCAAATCCGAATCCCACAATACTCGTAGAAGAATTCTACACTTTACGGATAAGAATTCAACCTCATTTTTCACTTTTTTGAGTTATTCTTGGGCAAGATCAAAATCTTTGGCTTCCAATCTGTCATTATCGCGCAAAAGAATGGCGCGTTCAAGGCAATTTCTTAACTCACGAACATTTCCCGGCCAATGATAGGACTGAAGTTTAACCATGGCGGGATTACTGATTTTAAGGGTTTTGTTAGGGTCAAGCTTACACAGAAAATGAGAAACCAAAAGCGGCAAGTCTTCAAGGCGTTCTCGTAAGGGGGGCAGGCGAACTTCGGCGACACGAATACGATGATAAAAATCCTGGCGCATGGCACCATTCTTGACAGCATCCGTTAAATTGACATTGGTGGCACAGATGAGGCGAAATTCTCCGGTCTCTATAATTGACGAACCTAGACGGTGAAAATCTTTTGTTTCGAGGATGCGAAGGAGTTTCGCTTGTTGTTCTCGAGGTAAATCGCCCACTTCATCCAGAAAGAGCGTTCCTCCGGAGGCCTGACTGATACAACCTTCTCGGTCAACGGCATCGGTAAAGGCCCCTTTGACGTGACCAAAGAGTTCTGCCTCAGCTAGAGAAGCGGGAATAGCCGCACA
>JAJXWL010000143.1 GCA_021781625.1 bacterium | reverse complement strand
TCTTGAAATTCTCCTCGAGCAGGAGCTTGCAACACTCGGCTATAAAGCTCGTCGCGAACTGGGCGGAGCCTTTTGGAAAGGCCGCTGGCGCGACCTCTATCGGGTTGCTCTTAGCCTTAGAACCGCTTCGCACCTGCTTGTCAGAATCAAGGGTGGAAAAGCCACCAGCTTTCCCGAACTCGAGACTCTTTTAGGAAACCTGCCTTGGGAACTTTGGTTACAACGACCGTCTCAATTCCGCGTGGATGCTTCTTGCCGCTCTTCAGCCCTTTACCACGAAGGTGCGGTCGAAGAACGGGTGAGCAATTGGATTACCCGACGGACTCAAGCCGAGCCAGCCCCCTGGGGTACTGAACCAGACCAGAGGTTTATCCTCCGCATCGTGCACGATACCGTAGAACTCAGTGTGGATGCTAGCGGGACTCCCCTGCACCGGCGCGGTTACCGTCTTGCCACTGCCAAAGCCCCCCTTCGCGAAAACCTTGCGGCGGCACTGTTGTACGCTTCGGGCTGGGTGCCTTCGGTCGAGGAAGGGGTGGGGCGTGGTGCGGCAGTGCGGTATAAAGCTCCCAAGTCTCCTTTAGTAGATCCCTTTTGCGGCTCGGGGACCATTCCTATCGAAGCGGCTTTGCTGGCCCGGCGCATTCCTCCTGCACTGGCCACCACCGACCGTCAACCTCGCCATTTTGCGTGCCAGGACTGGCAAGATTTTGAGGCAGAAGCTTGGAATAAAACCGTTGCAAGCCTTCAAGCTCATATTTTGCCCGAAAGTCCTATACTTATTTCGGGAAGCGACCGGGATGAGGGGGCAATTCACGCGGCAAAAGCCAACGCCCTCCGTGCGGGGGTCGAGGTCTCGTGGGAACAAAACGCCTTCTCGAATGTTGTTTGGAAGCCCGGAGATTTTGTCGTCACCAATCCGCCCTATGGACACCGTATTTCTGAAGCCAGCGACCTTCGTAACCTCTTCGCTGCGTTCGGTAAAAAGATCAGCCGCGACAAAGTCAACGCCGTCTGGTTGGATGGAACCGAACATGGGGAAGGCCTAGCCGGCGTTCATCCGCAAGAACTCCTCAAAACTAAAAACGGAGGCCTCCCCATCAGATTTTTGAAATATCCTAGGACAGAGTGGAACTCCGAGATTCGGGCGGGGACCTAAAAGACCGTTCTGTTTCCGCAGTAATGGTGATGCCACCCCGGGATTTTTGTGAAACCGTGACTTTGATCCACTGTGGCGACAAAACGGCAGCGACATCCTCGGCGACTAGCGCCGAAAGGGCCTCACAAAAGTGTCCTTCATTGCGAAAAGACCAAAAGTACAGCTTGAGGCTTTTGCTCTCTAAACAGTAGGCTCCGGGAATAAACTCCAACCGGATGGTTTCAAAGTCTGGTTGGCCTGTCACGGGACACAGGCTTGTCACTTCATCGCTTTCCAACACCACTCGCGTCACTCCAGCAGGAGTGGGAAAGGTTTCTAGCTGACGGCGAGGTTCAGCAACCTTGTGCCCTAAGATATGAAACGAAGCGGACAATTCGGAATTTTGTGGCAAATCTGACATGGAATGCTCCTTAGCTTCTCATTTTCCTAAAGTCTACGCGGATTCCTAAAGTCGACGCGGAGGGTTCTTTTGGGCCCAGGCCCAAGTTTCTTCCCACTGGTGCTTTTCTTGGGAAAAATCCAAGATCCCGTAAGAAGTTGTTAATTCCGGTTCGTAGACCCAAACCGAGGCCGCTAAGCGTGAAGCTTTTTCGATTTGCTGAGCGTTGATCGTTCGGAACAGGTACTCCAAACCCAAAGCTGTGTTTTCGACAAGCTCAAGATGAAAGCCCCCCATCGCGGAAACGCTTTCGGCACTGGCGTGAGCCAAGTCTGGCTTGTGACTTGTAGCCGCCGTACTCCCCATGCGATCGATCAAGAAAATTTCGTCACAGTTTTCATCTTCCAGAGCCTCCACAGGAATCGAGTCAGGCCCCGTGCCCCCGTCAAAAAACACTCCCTCCAATCCTTGGCCCATTTTAGCTTCAATTTTTTGTGGTGGGAAGACAATAGGAATAGCCGTCGAGGCCATTAAAACATCGACCAAACTTAAGTTTTTATGGTGGGGATGAAGACTAGAAAGCCTCCAAGGTTTTCCCGTTGCCCGGTCGACCACACAAAGCCAGGTGGGTAGGGGCAAATCCCCCAGCGTTGCAAAGCCTAAGCGCCGTTCCACGATATGCTCTAAAAGACGCCTTAAAGGCGAATTATCTAGAACACCGCCCTGGGCTAGAGCCCCCAAACTCATGGTAAAAACGTCTTTATTCTTTAACCCCGACAGCAAACCGTAGTAGGTATCTTCCCCAGAGTCTCCGGGGCCGCCCCAACGGAACTCTCCCCCTCGTGGGGCATTGCCATCGAGAGTCCTGAGAATCGCATTGACCACGACAGCGTTTAAAGCCCCTGAACTCGTCCCCGCGATCACATCAGGACGAATCGTGCGTCCCAAAGCCTTACCTTCCATTAACGCTTTGGCCAGTGCCGCTTCTTGAGCAATAAAGGCCGCCGCTCCGGCAAAAGCGAATCCAGTTTTCATGAACAACCTCTTCGTTGGAATTTCCCCTTCAATTTCACAGAGTTTGCTTTTGCCGACAAGGCCTCTGTCGAATCTCTCCAGGACTCTGAACAAAATTAGAAAAAATCTCATTACCTGCTACGGTTTATTGTTCCCATTTTCACAATAGAATGCTATACTATCGAACGAGGTAGCAAATGATATTTCAACGTCCGTTCCGCGGGGGTGCTCCTGTACCCCACCGTAAACAGACGGCGGAGTTGGCCACTCAGACGATGCCGGTTCCGCCCAAGGTCGTCATTCCGCTTCTTCAGCACACCGGGGTCATTTGCGACCCCAAGGTGCAGAAGGGGGATACCGTCAAGGTGGGACAAATCCTTGGCGACTCTGATAAACTCATGTCAGTTCCGATTCACTCCAGTGTTTCAGGAAAAGTCACGAATGTCGATTTAATGCTTTGGGCTGGTGGTATCCAGGTCACCAGCGTTGAAATCGAAACTGACGGTAAACAAGAAATTATAGAAAATCTCACCCCGCCGGTGGTGAACAACAAACAAGACTTCCTCGCGGCTGTCCGAGCCAGCGGTCTGGTTGGTCTCGGGGGAGCTGGGTTTCCTACTCACGTCAAACTGAATCCCCCCCAGGACAAACCCGTCGATACGCTGATTATCAATGCCGCAGAATGTGAACCTTATATCACTGCCGATTACCGGGAAATTCTCGAAAATCCCGAGGCAATTGTGGCTGGTGTTCAAGCTGTCACCACGCATTTGGGCATTTCAAGCGTGCTGATTGGGATCGAAGACAATAAACCCAAGGCCATTGCCCTCCTCAAAAAAGCTTTTGCTTCTCATAACCAGGTCAAAGTCATGCCGCTCAAAACCAGGTACCCCCAAGGTGCCGAGAAAATGTTGATCTGGGCGACGGCACACCGGGTGCTACCTGTCGGGAAACTGCCTGCGGATGTCGGGGTGATCGTGATGAACGTCACCTCAGCCTCTTTTTTGGGACAATATCTCAAAACAGGACTTCCTTTGACCAAAAAACGCCTCACCGTAGCGGGAAGTTGTGTGAAAGAGCCTAAAAACGTGGAAGTGCTGATTGGCACTCCGTTAGCAGATGTTTTCGCCTTTGCCGGCGGCTTTACCAGTGAACCACGCAAAGTCATTATGGGTGGTCCCATGATGGGAGTGGCCCAACACAGCCTGGAAACCTCGGTCGTCAAGCACACCAATGCGCTCTTAGCCTTACCCGCTCGCGAAGGAGAAGCCCCCTCCGCCACGGCGTGTATTCGCTGTGGTCGCTGTGTAACGGCCTGTCCCATGGGCCTGGCTCCTCTGATGTTAAACCGCTCGGCACTAAAAAACGATACGGAAGTGCTTCAACAATTTGACGTCATGGCGTGTATTGAGTGTGGTAGTTGTGCGTTTGTTTGTCCCTCAAAAATTCAATTGGTCCAGGGCATTCGCCTCGGAAAAACTCAAGTCCGGCTTGCCGATGCCAAAAAGAAGGCCCAAGCAACGGCTCTAGAAAAAGCTCCTCAAGGAGGCCGCGCATGAACGCCCCGCTCCTCGTTACTTCATCACCACACATTCGTGCCTCCTCGTCCACTCAGCGCATCATGCTAGATGTCCTGTTGGCTCTTTTGCCTGCCGTAGCCGCCAGTGTTTACTATTTTGGACTTCAAGCTTTAGTTGTCATTCTTGTCACCGTGGCTTCGACCATGCTGACCGAAGTGGTGACCCGCAAATGGATTCTCAAGCGGGATTTTCGCCTCGGAGACCTTTCTGCCGTAGTCACCGGCGTCCTTTTAGCGCTCACCCTTCCGCCTTCGATACCGTTATGGTTGGCGGCCGTTGGTGGGATTCTGGCCATTTTCTTGGTAAAAGAGCTCTTTGGCGGTCTAGGACAAAACTTCATGAACCCCGCCTTGGGGGCGCGGGTCTTTTTGTTCTTGGCTTGGCCTGCGGCCATGACCAACTGGTCTAAACCCCTCATGGATGCCGTGACTTCCCCTACCCCCTTGGCCATTCTTAAAGGCAAAGAAGTCGCCGGTGCCGTTCTTCCCCATTTATCACAACTCTTTTTGGGTGACCGTGCGGGGTGTTTGGGCGAAACTTCGGTGCTTGCCCTGCTGATCGGGGCGGTGTATTTACTCATTCGCCGAGTTATTCACATTCGGATTCCGTTTGCCTACCTGGGAGTCGTGGCCCTCTTAAGCTGGATATTTGGCAGTCAACACGGCTTTTTCCAGGGGGATTTCGCCGCTTACCTGATGTCCGGCGGACTCATCCTCGGGGCTTTCTTTATGGCTACCGACTATGCGACACAACCGATCAGCATCCCGGGTAAGTGGCTGTATGCCGTAGGGATCGGCATCCTCACGGTAGTCATCCGACTGTATACCAATTATCCGGAAGGCGTCATGTTCGCCATCATTATCATGAACACCGTGGTGCCGCTCATCGACCGCCACATTGTTCCGAAGACTTTCGGAGGCAGCCGTGCGTGAAATCCTTAAACCCGCCCTGGTGCTTTTAGCCATTTGCGTGGCCATTGCCGCCGTTCTTGCCGTGGTCTACCAAGTAACCAAACCCATCATTGCTCAACGAGCCGCTGACGACTTAAAAGCCGCCATGCATGCCGTTTTGCCCCAGGCAGAAAGCTTTCAAGACCTGTATTTTGACGACGCCGATGCGAAAGTGAAAGCCTTTACCGTGACGCCAGCTCAGGCACAATTGGTCAAAGCCCTCCCCGTGGCCGCTGAAGGCGGTATTCAAATGCTGCAAATTTCCCAAGGAAAAAGCGCCAACGGCACCGCTGTAGGCTACGTCTTTACCTCGTTGAGTTCGGGTTACGCTCCCGATGGTGTCCATGTCACGGTCGGTATCGACACAACAGGAAAAATCACGGGGGTTCGGATTGGAGATCAAAACGAGACCCCTGGTTTGGGCTCAAAGGTCTTGGCCCTCGATGGTCCGTATTTAAAACAGTATAAAAAC
>JAJXWL010000142.1 GCA_021781625.1 bacterium | reverse complement strand
GGGGGGAACTTTTGGCGAGCCTGGTTCCTGAACCTCTTTTCTGGCGGTTGGATTGGCTGGTGTTTTGTCCCGGTGGGAATTCTTGTGCTATATGTGACCTGGAAGCTGACCAGACCTGGAACCCAACTGGGTCCCGAAGCTCAAGAGTAAGCTTTTGGGGTGGACTTGTTTCACTTTGAGTGGACTTGTCCTACTTAGCGGGACAGTTTCTCTAAAAGAGCTTCCCAACGCCGGCGGAAAACCCACCCCAACGTGACGGCTAGAACGGCAAAACTTCCCAGCACGACGACGGGAGTCCATTGGGCACCCCCTGCGGCACTCCCCGCCCAGCTGGACAGAAAGAGTGCTGGAAAGCGGGCCGCCGAAGAAATGGCGAGAAAAAAGCCTAAAGGCACCCGAGAAAACCCTGCCACGTAGCATAAGGCATCCTTAGGAACCCCAGGAATCAGAAATAAAAGGAAGGTCACCAGTAGCCATCTGGGTTGACTCAAGAGTTTTTCTCCGGCTTCAAGCCGCTCTGCCTGTATAAAAATGCCGACCAGCCGTCGTCCCCATCGACGGGCTAGGAGAAAGCTCAAGGCGGCTCCGACCGTAATGCCGATGAGCGACCAAAGACAGCCCAACCAGGTCCCAAAAAGCCAACCACCTACCAGTTGGGTTATCTCTCCAGGAATCACAAAAATAACGACTTGAAGAGCTTGAAGGCCCATAAAAGCCAGTGGTGCCCACGCCCCTTCGTTGAGGAGCAGTTCTTTGAGTTGATTTCGATGAGAAAAAAGGTGCCAAAGTGGTTCATGATAAACCCACACCAGACCTGCAAGGACTATGCTGACGAACACCAAGATCATACCGCTTGCGATTTTATGAAGTCCCTGTCGAGAAACGCGCATTTTGCCTCCGGGGGAACAGTCTTGAACTTAACACACTTTATTTTATCTTGCATTAGTGGTTTTCAAAGCCTTCAAGCTGGCCTTAGCTGAGGCTTTCACGTTAAGCTGGCGCAGAGGAGCGAAACCATGACTATCCGTGGGTTGGGCCTAGTACTGGGACTTGGAGGCTTACTTGCCTCGTCTTTGCCGGCTCAAGAAACCTTGTTATCAGTTCAAAAGCCGGACCAAAGCTGGTACTACATTGATACAACAGGAAAAACCAGACTGAGTGGCCCGTATTTGGCTGCCGATGATTTTACAGACGGGTTGGGCCGTGTGGCGCTTTCCAACACCATCACGGGGTTTATCAATGCCCAAGGAAAGGTTGTGTTTGAGCTTCCTGTCCCGTTTTCACAAACGGCAGGATTTTCTGAGGGGCTGGCTTGGTTTGTGCAAGACGGCCGTATGGGGTTTGTGAATACCGCAGGCCAACAAATTATTCCCCCCCGTTTTTTACCTGAAACCGACCGTAGTCAGCAAGCATCCCAACCGTATCTTCCTGTATTTTTTACCAACGGGATGGCCCCGGCTCGGGCCGCGATGACGGTTGGTTGGCTGAAGCCGGATGGGACTTGGGTGAAGTCTCCTGTGCAAAAAGTCCACGTGGATGGGGACCCTCTTGCCGCTGTTTTTACTCCTTTGATGCCATTTTCGGAAGGGCTGGCTGCCTATTCCAACGGCCATGCTTTCGGTTACCTCAATGCCGAGGGGCAAACCGTGATTACTCCTGCTTTTGATTATGCTCGCCCCTTTTCCGAAGGCTTGGCCTTGGTGCGCCAAGGCTTAAGTTGGGGCTATATCGATCGCCAAGGGAATTGGGTGCTGTCACCGCAGTACCCCGAGGCTCGGGATTTTCATGCGGGACGAGCCGTGGTCGCCCTCAAAGACGGTTGGGCTCTCATCGACCGCACGGGTAAGGTTTTGACTCGCGGTTGGAAAGATCTTGCTTTGGCCGAAGACCTTAACGTGAAATTGACGTCTGATCCTTTATACGTTTACCAGAATTCCGAGGGAAAACGAGGCTTGGTCGACTCCGATGGTCGACTTTTGGGACCCGCAGAATGGGATCAAGTCTATGCCTTTGTTGATAACCATGCCTTGGTAGTCAAAGACAAACTTTTAGGCCTGATCGACCGAAAGGGACAAGTGACCATTCCCGCGCATTGGGTCGACTTAGGCTACGAACGAGAAGGCTTGATTGCTTTTTCACAGGACAAAAAGTGGGGCTGGTTAAATGCCCAAGGAAAACCCGTGATCCCTGCCTCGTGGGTGTGGGCCGGAGATTTTCAAGGGGGATACGCTCCCGTATTTGATGGCCGCGCGGGTGGGTTGGTCGATCAAACAGGAAAACTCGTCGTAAAGCCCGTGTATCAAGAGCTTGGGAACCTGGTCGAAGGGTTCCGTATTATGAAGTTGAACGGAAAATATGGTTTTCTGAAAGCCGATGGCGAAGTGGCACTACCGGCAGAGTACGATGAAGTCAAAGATTTTCAAAACGGTCAGGCTTGGGTGGCACAGAATGGCCAGGTATTTCGCATCAATACCGAAGGAAAACGCTTAGATTCCCAAGGGTGGGATTCGGTGGCGTTAGCCAAAGCCGGTCAACCTGTCCTCACGGCCAGCGGAGGCAAGATGGGCTTCATCAATACGAAGGGGGATTGGGCCATTCCCCCCCTTTGGGATAGAGCCCTGGGGTTTGACGATGGAAAAGGCCTCGTGGCGCGTCGAGAAGGTAACTCTGCACGTTGGTACTATACCGATAACAAAGGCACCCCGTTATTCACCGACAAAGCCTGGACGCCTTTCAGTCTCTTTCATGATGAACGGGCTTTTGTGGTTTTGGGCCGGGATGACGAAGGCCTTCATCTCGGACTCATCGACTCCCAAGGAAAGTTATTGGCCAAGGGCTTTCGCTTGACGTTGGGGGGCTTTAGCGAAGGCCTCGCTGCGGTAGCGTTTGAAGACGGTACATGGGGCTACGTAGATACCAACGGAAAACGTCTTTTTCCTGGAAAAACGTGGAACCGTACCTACCCGTTTCGAGAGGGCCTTTCGACGGTAGAGGTGGACGGAAAGTACGGCTATGTGGACAAAACGGGGAATTTCGTCATTCCAGCCCGTTTTGCCCATGCCGGACTTTTTTCCGGCGGGTTAGCCTGGGTAGAGGAGGCGGAACAGCAAGAATACATTGACAAGACCGGAAAAGTGGTCTGGAGTCAGCCTGCTTCCCGCCCCTAAACCCGTAAACCCTGAATCGCGCTCTGCAGTGGTCTTCTTAATAAGTAAGTCCAAAGCCGACCGGAAATACAGAAGTTTTCTGGTCGCTTTCTAGGGGCCATGGCTGGGGCAGGTGGCCACGAGGGGCGACTTGTCCCGCCAGAACCTGAGCATCGGCACCTGCTTCACTTCCGGGGAGCCAAACCTCGGCAAAGGCTTGTGAAGCCTTGAGGATGGTGTTCATGACCAAGGGTCTTCCCGAAACCACCAGGGTGATCAAAGGGGCCTGAGGCAGGTGACCTGCTAAACGATCCCAAAGGGCTTGGTCATCGCTGTCCATGGTCAGACTCGGATTGTCGCCTTTCATTTCGGCATAAGGTTTTTCACCAATCACCAAAATCACGGCGTCCGGGTGAAACGTGCTGGGCACAGTTGAAAGGTCGCCATCACGTGCATACACAACATGCGAGGAACCATAGACTTGATTTAAGCCGTCTAAAAGAGAGGAGCCAGGAACTGGGGCCCCTTCTAGGCCTTGCCAGGTAAGGGTCCAACCACCGCAAAGATCCCCCATGTCATCCGCCTTGGGGCCGATTACTAAGAGGTTTTTTCCGGGTTTTAAGGGAAGAACCCCTTGGTTTTTCAACAGAGTGAACGATTCTTGGGCCGCTCGCCCAGCCAATTCTTGCTGAGCTTGATTGGAAAACTGGGAGGCCCCGAGGTCTGATAGATCGGCGTCCGGTACCGGGTGTTCAAATAGTCCCAATGTAAACTTGACGGTGAGTATCCGTTTTACCGCGTCATTGATTCGACTCAAGGGAATTTTTCCGTTGTTGACGTCGTCGGTGACCGCATGAATAAAATCGACATACTTATCGGGGACCATGACCATATCTACCCCTGCATTGATGGCGGCTGCGACTTGATCCGTCAAAGCACCAGGTAAAAGGCCGACCGCACCCCAGTCTGAAACGATGAATCCTTGAAAACCTTCTTTCTCTTTGAGCCAGCCGGTAAGGAGTTTTGGGTTGGCGTGCATGGGCACCCCATTCCAACTTGAGTACGAGGCCATGACACAGCCCACACCAGCCGGGAGAATCTTGGCATAGGGGACTAATGGTGTGGCTTGAAATTGTTCCCAAGTCATCACATCGTTACCGCGGTCAACCCCGTCTTGGGTATTGCCGTCGCCGGCAAAATGTTTCAAGGTTGCCAAAACTCCCGTCGCCCCTAAATGAGGCCCTTGTAACCCCAACAACTCGGCTTTGCCTAAACGAGCCACCAGTTCAGGGTCTTTTCCGTAGCTTTCATAGGTGCGTCCCCAGCGGAGGTCTTGGGCAACAGCCACACAGGGCGAAAAATCCCATGGAATCCCGGTGGCTTTCAAGGCGGCGGCTGTTTGGGCTCCGATTTGTTCGACAAGCTGGGGATCATCCGCAGCTCCAAGCCCAATATGATGAGGATAAATGACGGCACCATAGGCATTATTGTGGCCATGTACAGCATCAATGCCGTACAAAACAGGGATTCCTAAACGGGTTGAAAGCGCTTCTTTTTGAAATTCATTTATCATCTTACGCCAACCAGCCGGACTATTCGGCCGTGGTGCCGAACCGCCGCCAGACAAAAGGCCGCCGAGCCCGTAGGTAGCAATATCCGAGGGACTAACTAAATAGTCGCGGGCGGCTTGAGTCATTTGACCAATTTTTTCAGCCAAGGACATACGGCTCAAAAGATCCGCGACACGAGTGGCTACAGGCAAAGCAGGGTTACGGTAGGGACCAGTTTCTTGAGCCTGGGTGCAACTGGCGAACATCAAACTTGTGATGACGCAAACAACAAGAGCAAGAGACTTACGGGGAGACGAATAAACCAAAGGTGGACTCCTTTTGTGCAAAGATGCCTTAGTCTATCACGTTTTAGGCTTTTTGAGATAAAATCTTACTATGTGGCCTTTAGCGCTGTATGTGCATACCCCTTTTTGTGCCTACCGATGCCGGTATTGCAATTTTGTTTTTGAAACGGGATGGAGTCCTCGCATTGTCGAGAGGACTCTGCAGAAATTGGACCAAGAGGTCGAACTTTGGAAGCCCCTCCTGCAACAGCGCGGTTGGAATGGAAAAATACGAACCCTTTACTGGGGCGGCGGAACCCCCAGTGTAATCCCCCTTCGGCAATTAGAAGCCAGTTTACAGCGTCAGTCAAAGCTTTGGGATCTTGGGTCTTCTGCCGTTGAAGAGTGGACCATCGAGGTCAACCCCGAAAATCTTTCGGCAGAGATGCTCAAGGTTTTTTCCGATCAAGGGGTGACCAGGCTTAGCCTTGGTATTCAAACCTTTCAGGACCAAGCCTTGGCGGTCTTGGGCCGTAGAACGGATAGCCGCACCAATCACAGAGCTTTAGAATTGATGGCCTCCAATTGGAAAGGAAGCTGGTCGGCA
>JAJXWL010000141.1 GCA_021781625.1 bacterium | reverse complement strand
CGAGCATCATTCGAGACAACATACTGGCTGGATTTGTTTCTCGGTGTGGTGGTACCAGGTCTTTTCCTAAAAAGATTTCTGCAAATTCGCGAACTGCTGAACATAATTCAGGCATAGCTTCGGAAGTAGTAGGGAACTCCTGACAGCGTTCTATGCTCACATAACAGGCCACGGCTTGGCCAGAAGCGTTGATCGTATTCATCCAAGTTTTAAGAAAGGTCGTCTTCCCCGTCTGACGCGCCGCATGGAGCACCCAGTAGAGTTGATTTTCGATATACCGACTCAACTGGGCTTTGACCAAGCGTTTCTCGGGGGGAAGCATATAATGCCGCTCAGGGTCGCAAGGACCTGTCGTGTTAAAGTACCGGGCCATACGCGGAGTATAGCATTTCGTGGTATTCCTTGACATGGGGAATTGACGTATGGAAGTTGAAGGTTTTCTGGTTCACTCTTGGGTCACTCAGGGTCAGTTTCGTGCCGCAGGGAGGCTGGCCGACGGCCAAAGTTTTGCCGTCGTCGATCGTCGGCTTACTTCGAAACTCTCGGTAGGTCGTGCCCAAGGCTCTCGGGCAGAAAACGTCCTTTCTTCGGCTCGTATCCCCTTCCAGGCGTTCGCCGGAGAAAGCTTTGACGGCCAACCCTTGTGTTTTTTAAAAGTCCCGGCGGCCGCTTGGTCAAAAGCTCATAAGCTTTTAATTCAAGCGGATTGTTCCCCGGCTCACGAGGTCCCGCTTCTTGCCGAGAACTACCGCACAGAGCGAGGCCTTCGGGGCACAGTAAAAATCCAAGGGGAATTTCAACGCGGTCATTATGTCGATCTTGTTTTTACCGAACCCGAACTGGGCCCCTCGGCGACACCTGTGACCTTGCACTGGTTATCGCTAGACATCGAAACCGCTCGCGACGGCGAAGTCCGTGCCGTGGCCCTAGCCGTTCGCGGCCACTCCGAAGTGTTGTTTCGCCCCAACTTCCCCGATGAAGCTACGCTTTTAAACGAGGTCACGTCCCGAGTCCGAGCTTTAGACCCAGATGTGCTCACCGGTTGGAACGTCCTGGATTTCGACCTAGCCCATTTAGCCCAACGCTATCAACGGTACGGCATACCCTTTACGTGGGGCCGCACCGATGAAGCTGTCGAAGTGAAGAAAAAACCAGGGGCTCGCTCACAAGTCCTGGTATCGGGACGACAAGCTTTAGATGCCATGCGCATTGCCCGCATGTCCGGCACCCGTTTCGAGGACCAAAGCCTCGATACAGTTGCGGTCGCCATCTTAGGGACAGGCAAGACGGTCAGTCTAAAAGGCGAAGAAAAACTCGCCGAATTAGATCGCTTATACGAACAAGACCCTGGAACGTTCTCGGCTTACTGCCAACGGGACGCGGAACTAGTTTTAGAAATCCTCGAAAAAACCGGACTTGATGAGCTTACCGTTAGTCGTGCGGCGTTGACAGGGGTCGAACTGACTATGGCCTGGACCAGCATTCCCCCTTTTGAAAAAATCTACGAAATCGAGTTGGCGGCAAGGTCCATTCTGCCGCCCCCCAAACCACACCAGCGGGTTTCGGGGGCCTCAGGCGGCATGGTCTTAGTCCCCAAGGCCGGCCTTTTTGACGAGGTTCAGGTTTTCGACTTTCGCAGCCTTTACCCTTCTTTGATCCGCACCTTTGGCATTGACCCTTTGGCCCAGGCCCGAGCGGTCGGTCAACCCGAGTCCGCTGTTTTGCGAGCCCCGAATGGCGCGGCCTTTTTACGCGAACGGGGAATTTTGCCCCGCCTTATCGACACCTACTTTGCCGCACGGATGGAAGCCCAAAAAGCCGGAGATGAAACGGCCAGCTACGTCTACAAAATTCTCATGAACTCTTTTTATGGGGTGTTGGGCTCAGGGAGCTGTCGCTATGGAAGAACCGACTTAGCCGGAGCCATAACCACCTTTGGCCGCAAGTACCTGGAATGGGCCCGCACTTGGTTTTCGCGCCGAGGCCTCGCCGTCCTGTACGGAGACACAGATTCGGTATTCGTGCCCACCCTAGAAGGTCCCCAACTCGCCCAAGAGTTCAACGCCGACCTCAAGGCCAGGATCTTGGAAGAGTACGGTGTCGAGTCCTTTCTTGAACTTCGGGCTGAAAAACGCTACCGATGCTTTTTGATCCCCCGAATGCGCAACCAAGACACCGACCGGGGCCGGGCCAAAGGCTATGCCGGTTGGCTAGAAGTTGAGGGGAAAATGGTCATTGATGTCAAAGGGATGGAGGCGATTCGCTCAGATTGGACACCGTTAGCACGCCGTATTCAAACAGAACTGTTGGAACGTCTCTTTCGGGGGGAAGGCTTAACTCAACTCGAGGCCTGGCGGCAGGAGTTACTTCGCAACCTCCGTCTTGGCTTGTATGACGCAGAACTGGTTTACCGCAAAGCCTTGCGCCGCAACGCCGAGAATTACACCGCGAACGAACCGCCCCAGGTCAAAGCGGCCAGGCTCTTAGGGTGGAGCAACCGCCGGGGCCGCATAGAATACCTCATGACAAGCAGGGGCCCCCAACCGGTGGGTTTTTCGGACTTAAAGCCCGACTACGAGCACTACCTTCAGCATCAGCTTCGCCCCTTTTGGGACAGCCTCGTCGAGGCGGCGGGGCTAAAAGTCTCGGCTTCCTGGGACACGCAGGGTTTATTACCTTTTTAACATTCTCGCCCCTGGGCAACCGTTGACAATTGTTCCCCCGCAGAGTTTCGTAAAAATCGTACGGAAACAACTATGCCCTCAGTTAAAGAACAAAAACTCAATGACAAATTGCTTTCACGCTTAAAAGGCTTACCCTTGCAAGCTTTTCATCTTCTGAACAATGACCCTGAAGTCGCCGCCCTCCAAGACTACGCCAATGTCGTTTCGATCAAACGGCTGGGGTTTAATGACCACGGCCCTGTGCATATGCGCAAGGTGACGAACAATGCTCTCAAGCTGGCCGAAATTATGCAGTCTGCCGGCCTTCGTTTATCTCTGGAAAGTGAAGAAATCGGTACCTTTGAGGACAGCCTCACAGCTATAGTCCTCGCCGCTTTTCTTCATGACGTGGGGATGAGCGTGGGCCGAGCCTTTCACGAAAACACGGGCATTTGGCTGGCTCTACCGATTTTCGACCGCACTTTGGCCCAGCTTTATCCCCACGATTTAGCCAAGAAGGTGATCGTCAGGTCCCTGGCCATGGAATGCGTCATGGGCCACATGGCAACGATTCCCATCCATTCCCTCGAAGCGGGGATAATTTTGGTCGCCGACGGTTGCGATATGGAAAAAGGCAGAGCCAGAATTCCGATGATGCTAGCTACGGGGGCCAAACTGGGCGACATTCACCGCTACAGCGCTTTGGCGATTGACCGAGTGCGTATTCTAGCCGGGACGACCAAGCCGATTCGCCTCGAGGTCCACATGACTGAAGCTGTGGGGTACTTTCAAGTAGAAGAAGTTTTGGCACCAAAAATTAAAGCTAGCCCCATTCGCCAGTACATTGAGCTGTGGGCTTACTTAGGCAAAGACGAACCGAAAATCTATTTATAACCCCTTGCATTACGATTATACCCCCTTGCATTACGAAGATTTCATTCAATCCGTCCTTTTCAGGGAGAAATTTATCTAGAAATTTTCAGAACTCCTTGAGTATCCTAAGGACTATGATGGACTTCTTAAGGTCAGTTTTAAACAAACATCCCCAGGCCAGTCAAAGGTTTCTTGAAATCCTTCCGGGGTTTGTCAGCTGGAACTTGATCCTCTTCCCGGTTTGGGGCGCCTTTTTTGCCCCCGAGGCTGTTGCCGGCTTTCTTATGTTTTTCTACGTGTATTGGTTAGTGAAATCGTTGAACACCGCCTTTATGGCTTGGAAATCTCAAGAGAAAATCCGCGACCACAGCGACAAAGACTTTTTACCCGAATTGAAGGCAGAAGCCGACGTTTCGCGCATGAAGCACATTGTGATTATCCCCACATACAAAGAACCAGCACATACTCTCATTCGTACTCTTGAAGCCTTAGAAGCACAAACCTTAGGGTCAGAGCACATCATTCCCGTCATTGCCTTCGAAGAGCGAGCAGGTGAAGAGATCAATGCTTCTCGTGAAGCCGCGATTCGCGTCCGGTTTTCCAACACCTTTGACCGCCTTTTGTTCACTCGTCACCCCGCTGCCATTCCTGGCGAAGTCGTTGGCAAGTCTTCCAATATGGCTTGGGCCGCCCGCGAAGTGCAAAAAGTTGTCGAAAAAGAAAGCCCGTGGGATCGAGATTACCTAACCGTGACCTCCGTTGACTCGGATGTCTGCTTTCATGCCAATCATTTCGCTTCGCTCACCTTGAACTTTTTACGCTCGAAAAGTCGTCACCGGCGCATTTGGCAAGGCGCCATCATGTTCTACAACAACATTGATAAGATCCCTATGGTGATGCGGGTCTTTAACCGCTTGTTCACCGTTATTTCGATCAGCGGCTTAGCCCGCGAGAATGGCCGGATGAACTTTTCATCGTACAGTTTAAGCTGGCGTTTGCTCGAACACATTGGTTTTTGGGATGTCGATGTCATCCCCGAAGATTTCCGGGTCTTCTTCAAGTCGTATTTTGCCACTGCCGGAGAAGTCAAAGTCGAGCCCATTTGGCTCCCAGTTATGGCCGATGCCGCTGAAGCAGACGGCTTCTGGAGCACCTTTGTTAATACCTATGAACAGGTTAAGCGTTGGGCTTGGGGTGCCAGCGACGATTCGTACATCTTAAAGCGCTGGATTCAAGATACCCGTGCGCCTTTCCTAGACAAAACAGTCCGAGTTTTTCAGATTCTTGAGATTCACTTTTTGTGGCCGGTTAACTGGTTCATCCTGATGATCGGGATACCTTTGCTTCAACTCGTCAATCCGGTGTTCATGCTGTCAGATCTAGGGCAGGCTTTGATGACCTTGACTGGCTGGACCCTGCTCCCCACCATTTTCGCTTTGGTGGTTTTCCTCTTGGTGGACTTACGCAGTCAGCCCAACTTTAAGAACCTTTCGTTGGCACGAAAAGTACTCTACCCGCTCGAAATGCTGTTTATCACACCCATTTCCAGCCTGGTCTTTTCGGCCTTACCGAGCTTGGATGCCCATACCCGCCTGTTAGCCGGCAAGTATTTGGAATACCGAGTTACCGAAAAGGTCTAAGAACGATTTCGGTTTCTAAGGCACCTTTTTTCACTTTTCCCGCTTTGATGAGTTCCTGCAGAACCTGTTGAATGGTCTGTTCAGGAACTCCTAAGCGGTAATTCGCCCAGCTGACAAACTCTTCCGTCTTGAGTCGTGTTCCATGAAGCGAACGAATCCCCTCGGTACGAGCATATTCTTTCAGTCCATCTATGATGACATGATAGGGGTCTCGCACCATTGCGGACTCAATGATCTTATTGGCATTTCGTAACCGCCGAACAAACATATTGAGCATCTTAATGACAAACTTGGGGTTAGTTTCAATAAACTTACTCAAGGAAGCCGAGGGGATGCGTAAGACCTTCACTTCGGTCCGACAATATGCCGTGGCGGATCGTGTTTTCTTATCGATTAATGACATTTCACCAAAAAAATCATGC
>JAJXWL010000140.1 GCA_021781625.1 bacterium | reverse complement strand
AACCTTTTCATCCAGTGCTCCTTATTAACCTTGGATTCTGAATTTCATTATATGAACGCTGTATGGTTTGTCAACGAATTTTGGGCAAAACGGGTGCCCCTTGTATGGCAAACTCGACTTTTTTATAGCAAGGGAAGTTAAACAGGATGTCTTGACGCAGAATCTTGAGAGCTTGAAGGGGGGGAGTTTCCACATCACCATCGGGACGAAGCGTGTTCAAGGCTAGGTCAACCACGATGGTTGAGCCACGAAAAAAAATATCGCGTAGTGCCGCATCACGCGAAAATAAGCGCAAACGGTCTGGAAAAGCCGGGCCTAAGAGAATCTCCTTGACTGTCGTCTCTACGTTTTTTTCCGTATTCCAAGAAAACGGGATGATACGGGCTTCCCACCCTAAGCCACGCCCAATTTCGTTAGGAAATTGAAGTTCCACTCGCGCTTGTCGGTGTGGCAAAAAAAGCTCAAGTGCTAAGGAAAGTAAAAAAATACCTCCCAGCGACAAGAGAACGATCAATTGCAGTCGTGAACGGGTCATGGGCCTTCCTCAAAGTTCTTAATGAACAACTGGATGCCATTATAGAGACCGTAGGCTAGTTTCTTCAAGTATGCTGGATTTACTAAAAGAGCGGCTTCTTCAGGGTTGGTGATAAACCCCATTTCTGCTAACACCGCTGGCATTCTGGTGTGTCGAACGACATACCAAGGGTTTTCTTTCACCCCGCGTTCAGGTTCTTGGCTTCCGAGGACTCGAGCCACCGAAACTGAAAGATCGTGCGCAAGATCATAGCTTTCTTGTTTATACTCGCTATCAAGCCAAGCGTTCATGACGGGAACTGCGGCATCGGGCAATTTTGTGACGGCCCGAGCCGATAGCACCTCGCGTTGGTAGTCGGGGGGCACATACCAGTACTCCTGACCTCGGGCGGCCCTGTTGATTGAGGCGTTAAAATGGACAGACAGGTAAAGGATACCCTCATTTTTCCCCAATTTTTGTGAATTGGCGATTTTTACCCTATCGGCAAGGGTGGGATAGGTGTCGCCTGTGCGGGTCAAAACGATTTTTTTGTTGGGGTATCGCTTTCGCAAGAGGTCAGCGAGATCAAGAACCACGGCTAAGGTCAAGTTTTTTTCTTCGAGGGTAACTCTTTTTCCGTCGATGCGGTGGGTGGCCATGCAACCAGGGTCTTTACCACCGTGACCAGGGTCAAGAACAATGACTTTTAACACCGGGTGAGTTGTCGTTAGCGGAGCTCTTAACACTCGAGATTCGCGCTTTTCGCCCTCTAACCAGGCTTTAAGCTGTTGAAAATCCTGGTCTTGAAGAAAGACTCCTTGAGAATTTTGCACTACACCTGACAAATCGAAGATTTCTTGGCCTGACACTGCCAGCTTGGCAGATGGATCAACGCTCAAGCTCGCCTTAGGACTCGACAAAAGAACAACCTGACGATCGGGGTCAACCCACAAACGGGCATTCGTAAGGCGAGCAAGTTCTGAAAGTGACTGACCAAAGGTCCCAGAAAGTCCCACAAGGCACAGCATTGCCGTGGTGGCTAGCCGTTTCACCTTTTGTTAACTCCGAAACGCTCCCTAGCGTATTGTAACCCTGTCAGCCCACCTTGAAAAAAATACCGCCAAGCCCAAACAGGCCAGCTTGACCTATCGCCCGCCTCGGGATTGCGAAAACGATCTTGCTCCAACCATTCTTGCACGCTAAGCCCATAGGCATCTCGCCAGTCAGCGCCAAAACCGCCCGAAAAGTCAGGAAGTGATTTTTCGCCCTCAAACCACGGCTTAGCATCGGGAAACCACCAATTTTGATTCACGTTTTGAAAAAACTCATCGGTTCGAGGATGCGGACACTCGAGCTCGACATTCACCATAAGCCGTACGGCTTTCACGACCGCCGGAGTTTCGTTAGCCGAGGCACTGACAATGACGTTCCCCAATTTTTCGACGTTATTACGAGGCCAGAAGGTCTCTTTTCCCGGTTGAACCAACCAAAACAACTCTTTGACACCAGACAAGGCTCGCGCGTTTTCAAGGTTTTTCACAGCACGCAAATTTCCAGGTATCGTAAAAAACGCCCTTTCCCAAACGGTATTCCGAGACCGTTCGTCTTGGGGGGACGCCGGTTCACCCAAAGCGATCCTGATGGCTGACTCAATTGCAGAACGGCCACTCGATAGCGGATACGTCCAGCCCGACATAAAGCCCCCTGATAAGCGTGCAGCAATTTCGCCAATCACAGGTCCCTGCGTCGACCATTTTAAATCGCCTTTCACGGCTCCCTCGGTTAGCCCCAAGGCCTGCCCTGCCGCCTTAAGCAAAGCCCACAAAGCCTGTAGACGCTCGGCTTGTGCTTCACTGGGAAAGCTATGTCCTAGTTCTACAAAAAACGGGGGAAAGTGAATTTCGCGATCGGCCAGGCCCATGGGGTAAAACTGATCCCCTTGAAGCAAGGCATCTAAACTGTATTCAGGACCCTCGATATAATCTTCGACAATCACTCTGCCCGTGGGGCTAAATCGAATCGCTTCAGAGGCCGCTTGGCGCCATTCCTGAGCAGATTTTACCAATTGAACACCACGCGCCCCCATACTATCGACCGGTTTTACCACACAAGGTGGCGCTAAAGGTAAGTCATCGGGGATCTCAGACCCAGAAAAAACTTTAAACTCCGGTGAGGGTAAGCCCGCCTGCCGCAGGGTTTGACGCATAAGATCTTTATCTTTTGCTCTGAGAGCCGCCTCATACGAATGTCCTGGCAAACCAAGGTTATGTGCAATCCAGGCGGCTGTTGTCGAAAAATCGGTTCCCACGGTAAGAACGCCCTGCAGGCCCCACTGCTGTTGATGCCGACGGGCCGCCTCAAGGCAGACTTGATGGTTTTGAATATCCGCAACAACAAAATGATCCGCTTCGGCGCGGCCCGGCGCTTGGGCGTTGCCATCCAAGCAGAGGGTCCCCAGCCCCATGTTTCGGGCAATCCGCAAAACTGGCAGTTGCATGAGACCGCCCCCAATCACGGCCAATTGGCGTTTTTTCACACAGAGCTCCTCGATCTGGATTTTTCTTTAAGCGCATAGATCTCGAAAGTGTCACCCCAGCCCAACCAGCGGTCTAACAGCGAAATTAGAGCCAAGCCTGGGCCTTTCTTTCTTACACCCGGAAAGCGCTCGGGGTGATGTCCCGTTATGCGGATACCGACAACCCGAAAGCCATACCTTCGCAAAACCAGGCGAGCGTTTCGTGGATTCCAGACCGTAAAATGGTCATCAGGACTGTTTTGCCAAAAGTTTTTTGGTGAAAAGCGCCGACTAAGGCCTTTTCCATTGGGCGTTCCCAAGGCAAGACGGCCTCCTTCAGGCAACAGCTCGGCGAGGGCTTCTAACACCTCACCTAACTGAGCGAAATGTTCAATCACATACCAAAGCGTCACCACTTGAGGCTGGTCTTGGCCCGGAAATACCTCGGCCCAAGTTCTACCGGGGAAAGCTTCTGCCACGGCAGGAAAGCCCAGCTTTGTTCGAACGTACTCGGCGGCTTCAGGAGAAATATCCCACCCAAAGGGCTCGGCACCCTCTTTTTGAGCAGCCTTAAGAAAGGGACCGTAGGCACAACCAATATCCAAAAGCCGTAATCCCTTCCAAGACCCCCAGCGTTTCTGTGAGTAGGCAATACGCTTGTGCCCCATGGCCGCAATCGAGTCAAAGTCTTCAAGGTAGGTTTTTCCGTATTGGCGCTGATAATCTTCAAAAAAATAAGTAGAAGAGTATTGCTTGGCCGGAAGTTGAAAAGGAAGCATATATTCCATTTGGCATTTCCGGCAACGAAAGTAGGACTTTTCAGCAGTGCGGGCTAAAAACCGGCGTCGATCTGACCCGCAAACCGGGCAAAAAGGCCCATTTTTGGGGGGAAGCAAAAAGGTTTTCCAAAACTCGGCGGCACCAGGGCCAGAAAACTGCGTCTTTTCAGCATAGGCACGGCTTTTTTTTACTGCCACGCCCAGTGCTTTGGCCAGAGTTCTCGGTTGGGACGGGTTAAAAGAGGCCAAGCCCATTTTTCGTTGAAGCCGGGCATGGTAGGAAGTGGGGGCAGCCAAAACTACAGGGACCCCCTTGGCGAGAGCTTCCAGTGTGGTTAAGCCCCAAGAGCCCAAAACTACATCAAAAGCGGTTAATTTGTCTGAAAGGTTCTCGGGTTTATCCCACAGCGTTTGCTCAGTCCCCTGCTTAAACTCAAGACCTGGCACCGGCCAAGGAAACTGAGCCCCGGGACCACGAACGACGGTAAGTGAAACCTTTTTTTCAACTCGAGAAGCGTTAATAAGTTTTTGATAGGCACGAATTGTCGGTACAGTTAACCCTTGAGGGTCTCCACCGCCAAAAGCTACAAGAATGTTTTGCGGCGGTTGAGCAGAAAACCCCAGCTCCTTGGTTGAAAACTCCGGCGCCTTGGTTGGTGGAGACTCTAAGGCGATTGAAACCAACAACTGGTTAGGAGGTGTATGAGCCAGGTTAGGAAGGCTATCGACGAGGTAGTCCATAACACCCCTAAAACGGCCACCTTCATCCCAGCCGACAAGAAAACCGCCCAAGGCTCGCAGGCTTTTATAGAGAGCGGAAGAACAAACCTGTTGATCGACCACAATCAGTGAAAACTCCCCTGGAGCAGGCCATTGCGTTAACAAGCGGCAATCCCCATGCCATGAGTCAACCTTCTCCCAAGGCAGAGTTTCACCCTTAGCAGTGCTGATGGCCAACACGGCAGCCTCTGAGCCGATCTGACTGGCCACTTTTGTACACCGACGAAAGTGGCCCCACCCCCGATTTACCGCCAGGTTGGGAACAAAAAGAATACGGTTCATAGAGGTACTTTTCATCGGGGATGCGACTCCAACCACCCTACCAAGGTTTCGATTTCGTAGACTGACGGTCCTAGAGCCTGCCAGAGAGCCCTTACCCACGCCAAATCCTCGGAGGTATCGACTGTGACCCGGCCCGAAGAACGCCATGAAGCCGGGACCTCGGGGCGATAAAGGGCAAAACGTTCAGGATGATGATATAGGTGCGGAGCAACATGCTCTTGTTCTTCGGGAGTGGGTTTTGACGATTGGGCTTCGAGCAAGGCTGAAGTCTGCAAGATTTCGACTCCAGTTCCCAGCGGGGCTCCCTGCCAAGCGGCATACGCAGAAATACCGGCTTGAGGCTCGCTAAGCATAAGGGTCGCTAAGGTAGCGTTGACCAAGGGGTTATCCCCTGTCGCCCTGACAATTCTCGAGACCCCCAGCTCTTGAGCCGCCAAGATGAAACGGGTTAGAACGTCTTCTTTAGGCCCAACAAACAACTTCCAACCGCAGGCTTCGACTAATGGACGAAGACGAGCGACACTTCCCGGTTCGGTAAGAACAGCTTTGACCTCACAAGGTATGGGGTCTAATGCTCGACAACAACGTTCCAACAGGGTGGCCCCCCCCAGGTCGGCAAGAGCTTTTTCTGGCAAGCGCCGAGAGTCGAGACGAACTTGCAGGAATACCCCGGTCATTCTTCCTCACCCCACAATTCAACCAACCCACGAGAATCCATCTTAAAGCGGAATTTATGTTCGAAAACCC
>JAJXWL010000139.1 GCA_021781625.1 bacterium | reverse complement strand
ATAGAGTCAAATTGGAAATCACATTTGGAGGAATGGGAAGTTCGCTTTGAAGCGTTGTCGTCAAAATCACTTTCAATCAAGGAGTAGAAGATGGAACTTTTCACGTATTTTCATCTCTTCACGTTTGTTCCTGTTGTTGCGGTAGGCGGAATTTTCTGGTTTGAACGTATGTACCGCCATGGAGCTCAAAAGAGGACGTTGTTCCTTTTTCTTTCACTGGTCATACTAGCCCTTACCGGTGTTCTTCAAACCATGGCTTGGACCTTGCGAGGCAACCTCACGTTTGATTGGCCTCAGCTTTTTGTTTTATCCAGCATCATGTATTTTGCGGCGTTTCTTACCCTGGAATATGCTATACATGTTAAGCGCATTGAAGAAAGTTTTTTGGGAGAAGATTTTAGAAATTCGCTAGGTCGTGAGAGCCGCTGGTACATTGTCATAGGGGTCCTTTCCGTTCTTATTCTGGTTTTATATGGTAGTTTCAACCAAGACCACTCGAAGTTTCCCTTAAATATGCTTTTAAATTCAGATCAGCAGGTCAATAACTTTGTTGGGTATTCTGCCCATATGAAAATGTTGATCTTTGTCTTTACTGGCTTAATGGTGTTTGTTTGCTTCACGGCAGCTCGACGTCTGTTTGCCCTTCAAGAAGGTGTGATCCGTCGACGGGGTTACACTTTTTATCTTCAAGCTGTCGTAATGGTTTTGATGCTGATCCTGTTGGTGGCTCATAAAGATGCCGAGTCTGCCACAGACGCCACTTCGGTCATGCTTCCCCTTTATTGGTACATCTTTTTAAACATTGTTTTTGCTGTTCGTCTTGTGGAAGAGTTTTTCTTTTGGTCCCAATTCAATCTTCGTAGCGACCGAAATAAATTGGAACAGCGACAACATGTGCAAAACTTATTGATCCGCCGCGTGATTTCGTCTCCCGAAGAAGAAGAAAAGGGCATCATCCGAGAAACCATGGAAAACTCTCTGGAAAAGATGAAGGCCCGCTTAGTTGTTAAAGAATATCAGATTACTGGTATGTTGGTCTTACGGGTTGTTGGCAATATCCTTCGTGTCGAAGACGTTAGCCATCTTTTAGGCTATTGCTCGCCTCTTACGGAAAGTAAGAATATTAAGAACTTAGATAAAGCGAAATTGACCGATTTGTTATTAAGAACAACTTATGACTTATCGGAATTGCGGGAAGCCTTGCTCGAAAATATCAAAGACTTCGGTAAGCACCTTATGAAAACGGTTATGACACAAAAGCAAATGGTCATAGAGTCTGAAATGCCCGAAAGTCTGAGGGGCTTACAGAGGCTTTTAGCTGTGGTTCCGGTTTTTGATACGAATAACTTTGTGGGTGCAGTCATTGTTTTTAAAGATTCGTTTGATAAGCTTTATCCTGCTGAGCGCGATCTTTTGGGGGAACTTGCAGAAAACTTGGGGACAATATTTTCCCTTATGAATGCCAAAGCCATTCAACGGGAGCGCAATAGGCTTAAGGGGGAAATGAATACTGCGCGTAACATTCAGACCTCTATTCTGCCTAAAAAGGTGATCATGCCGGGTTATTCTGTGGGGAGCTATATGCAAACCGCTTCTGAAGTCGGTGGAGACGTTTATGACTCCTTGCCCACGCCCTTTGGAACCTACTTTGGTATTGGGGACGTTTCTGGCCACGGACTACCTGCCGGTATGATGGCTGTCATTGCGACCTCGGCCTTTCATGGTGCGGTAGAAGCCTCTAAGAGTCTCGAAAAGCCCATCAAGATCGACCAGCTGTATGATGTCGTGAATAGGTCCTTGTGTACGATCAACCGAGACCGTATCGGTAGTGACAAGTTTATGACCCAGAACTACTTTGTAGAAAAGGATGGTGTCATTACCCACGCGGGAACACACCTAATTGGACTTCTGTATCATAAAGATAAAGATGCCATCGAGGAGTTAACTCAACTTCAGGATCGCACTGGCTTCTTGGGGCTTTCTGAATATGTCGTTTCGTCACAGTCCGTGGGAAGTTTCGAAATGAAAACAGGAGACATCCTGATTCTCTATTCTGACGGGGTCATTGAGGCTAAACATGCGAATGGTAACCTCTTTGGCTTGGATGGCCTAAAAAATGCCTTCCTGGAAGCACGGGAACAAGATCCTCAAGCGATTCTGGAACATGTACTTGAGGTGTTGAACAAGTATGCAGAAGGTGGAGACAAGAAGAAGTACGGTGGCACGTTTGCGGATGACGTTTCTATGATGATTATTCGAAAAGACTAAGCTCACAACTTATTGTTCCCAGGGACGGCGCAAGATATTTTGATAAATATCCTCCAGCGCCGTCTCTTTTTTTTGCCCTCGCTGAATGACGCCTTGAAGCACGCTTTTCCCCTTGCCATCATAAAGATTCCAATGCTCTTCACCTGGACGAATATCTAATCCCAACGTATAGGCTACTCCAGGTCGGTCGTAAGGTCGGGCATCCCACTGGGCAGATTCAGAAAAGTCCGTGATGGCGTGTCGCCACAGTTGCTGTTCAGAAGCAGAACCTCCATACACGATATCGACCACAGGAAGTGCGATGCCCCGGTTGGTAAGAAGTCCTGGAAGCTTTTGAAAAACGCGATTGACAAGAGGATACCAAAGGGACTGTGAAGCCCCTTGAGCTTTTAACAGGCTAATGAGGTCAGCTTCAGCTGTAATTTTTTCGGTTCCTTCGTCGGTGGGAAAGAGCTGAATTGCCTTGACCAAAAGAGAAGGATCCTTTTTTAACCGACCTTCTTGGGCGAGGTAAAGGGCTTGTGAGGCCGGATTTTTCTCCGCCTCATACAATTTAAGCTGGTGCAAATATTTTAAGGCTACGATAGGTTGCTCTGTATTGGCCTTGACTAAGGCAGACCAAGCCTCGGGGGCGTTTCCGCCTGCTGCGGCTTGAGAGGCGATTTTAAGTTCCCACTGTTGATATTGTTGGTTCCAATACCAGGCCCACCAAGACCAGGTGATTTTATGGATCAACCAAAGCCCCCACGCACTCCACGTCAAACGAGGAGTTAAGTCCACAGCTCTAGCTTTGTCTCTCCATAAATCGCGGTAAAGTTTAGCCATATCGCGAAGGAATTGAGCCTTGGTCACGCCAAAATTATAAATCCAACTGTCATCTTTAAAGTTTTCAATTTGACGAGCACTGGCAAAAGCCAGTTCAAGATGACCAGACAAGCCCTCAAGAGCTGCCAAGTCATACGTGGATAAGGGGGTTTCATCCGATTTGGCTGCCCGTTGGTAAGACTCGGCGGCTTTGGCGATTTCAAGCTGGGCTTGTTGGAGTTCTCCTAAGGCTAACCAACTCGCAGAACGATCTTCGGCCGCTAATGATTGATGAATGGCTTGCGATGATAAAGCATAGTGATGGAAAGATTTTTCCAGCAAGGATAAGTTATACCAACAGATAGAGCGAAAGTGACGATCAGCCAACGTATTCTGCGTGGCTAAGGCAATGGCCTGTAAATAGTGTTGACGCGACTGTTGATAATCATCTAACCCAGAATAGAGGGTACCCAAGGTCATTTCCAAATTGCGATTTGGAATTCCTTTAGCTAAGAAGGCTTCGAGAAGCTGAGCCCCCCGCGAGCATTGTTGTGTTTTATAGTACAGCCACCCTAAGTTTTGAAGAACCTCTGTGTTTTGAGGAAATTTTTGGGCCGCCTTGGTCAGGACTTGCACGGCCTCTTGGTTGCGATCCAGATAGGACAAAATTTGCGCCAGATTTAAACGCAGTTCAGGTCGCAAGGGGGAAAGTTTGACGGCGTCTTGAAATTGCGGTAAAGCCAACTGGTAAAGTTTCTGACTTTGATACAGTTTACCCAGCTCGAGGGCTGGTTCTACGGCATTCGGAAATTGCCGGCGGGCATTCAAATAAGCTTGAAGGGCTGTTTGATAATTTTGAAGGGTTTGTGCTTCTTTGGCTTGAGATAGTAAAGCCGGTAAACCTGGGCCAAGGGCCCTTCCACTAAGGGGAAGTAAGACGAGCAAAACAGTTGAAAAAAGCAGAAAACGATATGTCTTCACGAAAACCTCCGGGGAAATTTGCCGTGAAACCAAGGCGGGATCAAAAGAGTTAACAGGATTTTTGCCCCTAAGTCTTGGCGTCGAACAGGAGAGCTTTCGTGAAAGCGAAACCAAGCCTGCTGACTCTGCTCGGTCGTGTACTGTGGAGCGTAACGTGCTTTCGAAACTTCTGACGCCAAAAAACTCCCCAGGGGAGTGACATGGACTTGATCTGGAAGTACGGACTTTAAGGGTAAGCGTCCTGACCAGCGAAGCTCTTGGCAATAGCGCCGAAACAGCGCCTCGGTTTTCTCGCGAGGGGGGGCAAAGTGCCACCTCAAGCGCCAAAATCCTCGCAAGCCTAGATTGACGAGAATGACCAGCAGAAGTAGGCCAAGTGGCCACCAGTGTTGAGCTTGTTTTTGGACGTTGACCCAAAAATTCTGCCAAGGATTTGGGGGGTGTGCTGGTGCGGCGACAGCATGAGGATTAGCTTTGAGTACTTCAGAAATGAGGCTTTCCATTTGTTGAGGACTAATTTGAGGGGGATTACGAAAGGTTTCGCCTGGAGCAAGACGATCCGTAGTCGGGTCAAAAGGAATCCAACCAAAGCCTTGAAAGGGAACTTCGACCCAGGCATGAGCCTGCATGGCCCGAACGGGATAAAACCCCAAAAGACCTTCATCCGGATTGGTATAAAAGCCAACCGCAACCCGTGAAGGGACACCAACACTGCGTAAGAGCAAGGCCATGGCAAAGGCAAAGTAGGTACAGTAACCTTTCTTTGTTGTTAATAAGAATTGTTTCAAGGGATCGCCTTCAGATGGCCCGGGGTTAAGGGAATACCAATATTGAGTTTTAAGAGACTCTTCAATCGCGGCCGCTTTCTCGAGCGGAGTTTGGGAATCTCCGATCATAGAAAGCGCAAGGGTTTTAAGCCAGGACTGTTGACCGTAGTTGGTATAGTGAGCCTTTTCCGACGAGGGAAGTCCCGAGTGCTGTACCGAGTCAATTTGCCATAAGACATCGGTCGGAACCTTGGAAACCACACGATAGGCATTCACGAAAGTCGATTGATTCCACCTTTTGAGAGGTTGCAGAAGGGTAGGGTCGTTCAAACATAAAAAGGAGGAGGGGTCGAGATTGACAAGAAAGTATTCTTGTTGAACTTCGACACGTGCTTTATCGTCCTCGGGCCGCAACGAAAAAGTTTCGGGAGTTTGACCGACCTGTTGTGGTGCTTCCCCAGGATATTGAGGGCTTAGGTAGAAGCCTTTCTGCGGCGAATACCCAGATAAAACAAAGCGTCTGAGGTAACGGGTAACAGGAGGCCCATCCTCACGATACAAAAGTATCAGTTTGTCATCCAGGGATATACGACTTTCGAGGCGAATGAGCGGGGAAAAATCAAATTGCAGAGCTTGGGGCTTTAACAAGCCTCCGCCGGAAACGGTCGACGCTTCTTCATAACGATTTAAGACCGACCAAAGTAGTCCCAGACCCAGGGCAAGGACAACGAGAGTCGCTGGTAACCACACCGAGGCAGGCTGAACGCGAGTTTTTTTCCAAAGGACACCCGCCTCAGCTAAGAG
>JAJXWL010000138.1 GCA_021781625.1 bacterium | reverse complement strand
CACAAACCCGTCGGGTGAAACGGGACGATCCGTTACCGTAAGGTTCTGATTATTGGGAGGAACGGCCACAAGGTTGGAGGGGGCGGCTAAAAAGACAGGGGCTTGTGCCGCGATGAGGAATTGAAAGTTTAAAAAAGCACCCCCATAAGTTGCCGCAAAGTAGTGATCAAAAAGCGTGTATTGCTGGGCTAAGCGAGTTTCAGGTAAAAGCTTAGAGGGCCAGTATCCCATCACCAACGACGCCTGGGGACTCCAGGCGACAAATTGATCATTGTTCCCCGCATGAATTTGTAACTGGTTGGTATAAAACCCCGTTTGAAGACTGGCAAAATGACTATTTAAAGCATAAAACTTGGCTAAAGAAAATGGTTTAGTTCGGGGTCCCTGGAGTAAGAAGCCCGTGGGAGACTTTTGTAGGGTTGAAATTAGGGGGGCGTAAGAGGCCCCTTCAGCACCCGGATAATCGCCGAAAAGAGAATCAAAACTCCACCCAGGCTGAAAGAGCACGATGATTCGTTGTATCTTTTGTTGAAATCTGGCAATCACCGCCGGACTCACGGGAAGATTATCGTAAGGCCAGACGGGAGGTACGGAAAGGGTAAAGGCTTGAGGTCCTGCCTCGGCGGCTGAAGGAGTAGGGCTAGGGGTGGTTGAAGTGCAGGCGAAAAATCCTAAAACGAAAACACTGCTCAGTGCCGAAAATGCTCTCATTCCTTCTCCTTGAACAGTAGTCCGTCTTGCGGGTTTGGCTTGATCCCGCTACAATCCCGTCGGGAGTCAGTTATGAATACCTCAGAAGTATATTTCAAAAAAGCAAAAGACGCCATTCGACGCTTTGAGAACCAAGATGAGGCGATCGAAGCCATTCGCGATACGCTGTTTCATTACTTGGGTGGGGTGCCTGATGCCTTAAAGTTTGATGTTTTTCACTTTTATTTCGAACAATGGCGTGAAACCACTCCGGGCACGGATTTATATGTTTTGGCCGAAGCCCCTGTTCGTTTGATCGATTTCATTACTGGTCAAATTACTGACACCGATTTTTCGGATGATGAATGGGAAATGATTCGAGACGGGATTAATGCCAACGCCGACGAAATGGACATTCGCCTGCTAAATCAGCTCATGACCATTTTGGTGGAGAAAAAGCGTTATTAGTACTGACCTGGAAATATTGTACGCGGATGAGCACCTGTTGGCCGTTCGGAAACCACCAGGCGTACACGTGCACCCGACACGGTTGACACCGGGGGAACTCAGCCTAACAGATTTATTAAGTCCTGCTTGGGGTCCACTTTGGCCGGTTCACCGGCTGGATCGGCCCACTTCTGGTGTTGTCATTTTAGCTCGAGGAGCGGAGTCTGCTTCAAATCTCGCCAAACAATGGCGTGAAAGAACCGTGGTGAAAGTTTACCATGCGGTACTGCGCGGTTGGTTAGAAGGTGACGTGAGTACAGACCGCTTGGTAAAACGAGAACGAGGGACTGCCGCAGATCTGACGGCCCTGACGTTCTTTTCTCCCTTAGAACGTTGGGAACCTCCTTGGCCCTGGCATGGTTTTTCAACCTTACGTCTAAGCTTGACCGAAGTTCGTCCCCATACGGGACGACGGCATCAAATTCGTCAGCATGCCCGTGGACTTTCCCACCCCATTTTGGGCGATACGGTTTGGGGCGACACTCCTTTGAATCACTTTTTACAAGAACGCTCTGCCTTAGATCGGTTGTGCTTGTTTTGTCGTTGTTTAGAATTTCAACACCCGTTGACCTCACAGCACCTTGTCATCGAAGCTCCCCCTTCGCCTGACGAACAAGCCCTTTTGGAACGACTTAAGGCCAGTGCCTGACAAAAGCGTCATAAACCTTTCAGGGAATTGAATTTCCTGACATTTTTTGTTATTCTCAGTGTTACCGGATGAATAGATTTATTTAGGTTCCGATAAAGAAGGAGTCATGACCGGCCTATTGATTCGGGAGTCGGAATTAGACTCCCTTAAGCGGGCTTTTGCTGAGCGCTTAGATCGCTTTAGCCCCGAACAAAAAAAGACAATTCTCTTTGCTGCGGATTGGGCCGAAGAGCGTCATGGTGATCAAAAGCGAGCTTCCGGTGAGCCCTACATCATTCATCCCCTTCAAGTCGCTGCTATTTTGGCTGAACTCAATATGGACGCCGCTACTATTACTGCTGGCTTGCTTCATGATGTCTTAGAAGATACCGGGACTCCTCCTGAGGATATGGAACGGTTGTTTGGGGCCGAGGTGGTTTCGCTGGTCGATGGCGTAACCAAAATACATATTCTTCATGCTAAAACGAAATCGGTGCAAGAAGCCGAAACCATCCGCAAGATGTTCTTTGCCATGACGAAAGACTTGCGGGTCATCATGATCAAGCTAGCGGATAAAGTTCACAACATGACCACCCTCGAGCATCTTAGTCCCGAAAAAGCGCGGCGGATTGCTACCGAATGTCTGGATATTTATGCTCCTTTGGCCGGTCGCTTGGGCATTTCAAGTTTAAAAAATCAACTTGAAGATTTAGCCTTAAAAACTCTCGATCGGGGAGCTTACTCACAGATTAAATCGTGGGTAGACTCCAAACGGACGGAGCGTGAAGCCTACCTGAGGCGCGTCGAAGAGACTGTGCGTGAAACTGCCTTACAGGAAGGGATAACGGTCAATGTAGATGCCAGGGCTAAACACTTTTACTCGATTTATAACAAGTGGAAGAAAGGCCGTGATCTGGGCGAAGTTTTTGACATGCTGGGCGTCAGGGTGTTTTGTCAAACGACAACCGAGTGTTACACCATTTTGGGGGTGGTTCACCGGCTCTGGAAACCCATCGACGGCCGATTTAAAGACTACATTGCCATGCCCAAAGACAACGGTTATCAAAGCTTGCATACCACCGTGATGGGGGCAGAAGGTCGATTAATTGAAATCCAGATTCGTACCCACGAAATGCATCAAACCGCAGAATTTGGAATCGCCGCCCACTGGATCTATAAAAACCACGGGCGAGGCAATGCCGTAGAAATTTCTATTGTCAATAAATTGCGTTCTTGGCAGCAAGAACCCTCCAGTAGTGAAAATTTTCTAGATCAAATCAAAGGTGAACTGCTCAAAGACGCCATCTATGTTTTTACTCCCAAAGGCAAGGTTGTTGAGTTACCGGTGGGAGCTACGGCGTTGGACTTTGCGTATTCGATTCACACCGAAGTGGGGAACCACACCGTTGCCGCGAAGGCCGATGGTTCGATCATTCCCTTACACCAAGAGCTCCGCAACACGCAAGTGATCGAGATCTTAACTCAGCCCCAAGCTAGACCCCATGTCAATTGGCTTCGCCACGTCAAAACCTCACGAGCCCGCTCCAAAATCCGCTGGTGGCTGGCCCACAACGATGAAGGTTTAGTCATTGAAAAAAATATTGTGGCCAAAACCTCTCGGAAAGCTACCGGTACTCCACCGCCTCCTGCTTTGACACCTCCCCGTAAACCTGAGGCTGAACCTGGTTCCCCTCAAAGAATCGCTGAAGCTGGTAAAGTTGGGGTGAGGATTGATGACCAAAAGAATGTGCTGATTCATTTTGCCCAATGTTGTACGCCAATTGCCGGCGACCCGATTGTGGGTTTTGTCTCCCGTGGACGTGGCATTATCATTCACCGGGAAGACTGTCCTAACGTTGAGCATATTCCCGGAATCGATCATCGCAAGATTGAAGTCGAATGGGAAACGGTCTCTCCCTTTGTGACTCGCCGCTTCCGGGTGGTGGCCAAGCATTCCAGTGATTTATTCAGTGAAATTGAGGGAGCTATTCGTAAGCACAAAGGACACCTGATTGAGGGCCGATTGGAAGACGATCACCAAGGCCATCTGTTTGGTTCGTTCACGATGGAACTTGAGGGACGTGATGATTCCCTCAAGATTCTCAAGGCTTTACGTGCCTTGCCGAGTATTCACTCCATTCAAAAACTTGATTGAAGACACGCTTTATGCGGCTTGCCTAATTGAAATCTTCTTGACCCTTCAATAGACCGCGAATGATGTTGTCCTTGGTCCGCCACTTGGCGTTGACCTTAACGCGTAGATCCAATTCGATTCGTTGTGAAAAAATTTTCCCCAATTGTTTTTGCGAAGCAACACGAATTTCTTTGATTTTGGCTCCACCATGGCCGACCACGATACCCACTTGGCTATCGCGTTCCACAGTCAAAAAGGCCCGAATCCATAAACGGTCTCCATTTTCTTTCACTTCCATGTCGGCAATTTCCACGTACAAAGCATGAGGTACTTCGTCTCCCAACCGTTGAATGGCTGCCTCACGAATGATTTCCGAAGTTCGGAAGCTGGGGTCTTGGTCTGTGTAATAATCACTCGGGTAAAAAGATTCCCCTTCGGGCAAGAGGGCAAAAATGGCTGATTTCAAAGAATCCAGACCTGCTCCTGTTAACGCACTGACCGCCAAAATGGGGGTCACATGAGGCAGGGCCTCCCGAATTTGGGCCTCAAAAGTTGAGAACTCTTGGGGGGCTAAATCCGCCTTATTCAAAGCGGCCAGAACCGGAAGAGAAACCCGGCGAAGTCGTTCTTGCAAGGCCAGTTCTTCGGGACCAGCTGGACGGCTTAAATCGGTTACATAGAGTACCGCATCAGCACCTTCTAGAGCTTTTGCGACGTTCCCCATCATTTCTAAGTTAAACTTCTTATCCGAGAGGTGAAAGCCTGGGGTGTCTAAGATCACCGCTTGACCTTCGGGAGAATTCAAAATTCCCCGAACTTGGTTCCGCGTGGTTTGGGGAACCGGTGAAACGATGCTCACCTTGGCCCCGCAAAGAGCATTGACGATGGTAGACTTGCCGCTAGAAGGGCGGCCGACGATGGCGATAAAACCCGATTTCATTCCAGGTTTATGCTGTATTTCAGCCTCTTTGGCAAGAAGACCCTCGAGTTTAAACACTTTACCTTGGCGAAAAAAAGCATTACTCTCAAACCAAGCGCACAATTCTAACGCGAATTTCTCTTGAAAAGGATCGAGCATGCCCTTTAGGTACGACGAAGAACAAGAAGAAGAAAAAAAAGAGGCCAAAGCGCCAGCTCCCGAATTATCCGAAAAATTTATGAAGACCCGTACCATTCTTTTGTCTGGTGAAATTGACAAAAGTTTGGCCGAGCGTGTTATTCGTCAACTGTTGGTCCTTGAAGCGGATTCTGACGAGCCCATTAAGCTGATGATCGACTCACCTGGTGGGGATGCCGATGCCGGTTATGCGATTTTTGATATGATCCGTTTCGTGAAAGCCCCGGTTTGGATCCTTGGGATGGGCTTGGTTGCCTCCGCAGGAGCTCTCGTGTTGTTGGCGGCTCCCCGAGAACGGCGTTTGGGCCTACCTAATTCCCATTATTTGATTCATCAGCCGTTGTCCGGAATACGCGGTGTTGCGACCGAAATTGAAATCCATGCCCAAGAAATTGAAAAACTCAGAGTTCGCATCAATAAACTGATTGCCGAAGAGACAGGACAGCCGTTAAATCGGGTCGAGAAAGACACTGACCGCGACTACTGGATGAACGCGGACGAAGCCGTTCAATACGGCCTGTTGTCACGGGTAGTGGTAAGTCGTGAGGAGTTAGGCGTCTGATGGCAGTTG
>JAJXWL010000137.1 GCA_021781625.1 bacterium | reverse complement strand
TGAGCTGAGAGACGGGCTGACCGTCCAAGAGGATTTCGCCGGAGGAAGGTGTGTCGATCAGGCCGATCATGTTGAGGATGGTCGTTTTGCCCGAACCGGAAGCTCCGGCGATCGAAATAAAGTCCCCTTTTTCTAAGGAAAAGGAAACTCCCTTGACGGCTTCGACAGTGACTTTGCCTAAGGCATAGTTCTTTTTGACTTCTTTTAGTTCGAGGATACCCACTTGTCCCTCCTATGGTATTTCCAGTATTGACCGATCGGTCAATACTGGAAATATACGGAGGCAGTGAGTTGAGCGTCAAGTCTTGGACGGAGGAGAAAGCAACTTTTGAGCGAGCATCCGGGTTGTATAAGACAAAAAAGAGACAAAACGGGCTTCGAGCTGTGACTTATCCAAGCCGAAGTGTTGGGCAAAGGCTTCATCAAACAAAACGAAGGACAGACAGGGGAGCAAGGTGAAGAAAAAGACAAAAATATGCCCATCTGGTTCGGCTAAGGGGGGGAAGCCTCGTTCCGAGTACCAGGATTTCCAGGTTTCGTACGACCCCTGAAATACGCCAAAGACGCTCGGTCCCCCCGAATTGCCCATATTCTCACGCATCAGAATGCGGAGAACGGGTTCATTTCGGCGAAGGAAGTCGAGCATAATCCTGGTAAAGGCTTCGGTGTCTTGCGAAGGAGCTTCATGGCTAGTTGGAAAGGATTGGCTTTGTACGGCTTCTGAATCCCGAAAAAAGTCCTGGTAGATGCGCTGAAGTACGGCTTCTTTGGTGCGAAAGTAATGAAAAAAGAGACTTTTGGCCACACCGGCTTCTTTGGCGATTTCGGCGACCCCAGTGCCGTCAAAGCCTTTTTCGGCAAACAGTCTTCGGGCGGCCTCAAGGAGTCTGGCTTCAGCGTCAGGATTCAAGCCGTTGTCCGTAGTGCTTCGGCTGGATCAACTTTGCCGGCACGGCGGGCTGGAAAATACGCCGCGAGCAAGGTCATCAAGGCCACAAGGACTAACATCAGGATGAGACGAACAGGATCAAAGGCCCAGGTTAGGTGCCCCTTAGCCAGAAAAATAGCAAAGTCAGTGGCCCCGTTGCTGGTAAAATTGATCAAGCTGAGACCGGAAAGTCCGACCAGGGCCAGAACCACACCCGTAACTGTTCCCAAGGCTGCCAAAAACAGGGCTTCGAGTAAAAACATCCGGGAAACGGCTTCTCGTTGGGTCCCCAAAGCTCGGAGGGTTCCAATTTCCCGAGCGCGCTCCCAAACGATGATGCGGTAGGTATTGTTTAAGCCCACCATGATGACCGTTAAGAGCAGGAACAAAACAAAAAGCGCAATGTTTTGAATAGTATCGAAGATTCCTTTGAGGGAGGACATTTGATCGTTGAGATCGGTGACCAAAGTTCGTGAAGTCTTATCTTTATCTTTTCGGAGCTTGCCAAACAGCGTGTTGAAATTGGTGTTGAGAGTTTCTGAACGCGGCACCATGGCAAGGTGCTCGTCTGCCAGCAAAGTTTGCAGACGGGCTGTCGCGGCGTCTTGGTCTTGAAAGTGTTTCAAAAAAATGCCGAACCAATTAAAGGATCCAGCGGGCATATTCAAAAGCTGATTGACAGCTTCCCGGTCCATGAATGCGGTTCCCGACGACAAGTTGTCTTCTTTGAAAATAGCTTTCACGGGAGCTTGGATGACGTTTTGCTGGCCATAAATGGTTTCTGCCTGGACCAGAATATCTTCGCCCAGCTTTACCCCCAGCTTTTTGGCCTCTTTTTCCCCGATCACGATCCCCTTTGTTCCGGCTAAACCCGAAAGTGAGCCCTGCGTCAGTTCCAGTTGATGGGAAAGTACGCTGTTTTTTGTCCAATCTACCCCGTCAACCTGACGCCATACGGACTCTGTTTGAAAAATTAAGGTGGCGTTGTTAAAAATCGAAGTTCGTTTTTGGACATACTGAATGGGATATTCTTTGCCCAAGCGCTGAATCGCTTCGTCGTACGGCTTTTCATTCTGGATTTGAAAGACAAGCCGGTTTTTATCCAAAAAATGGTAGTTGATCACCAAAATGTGAGCCGATATCAGGGAGGCAAAATTGTTCTCGGCGTTGGCGAGGATGCCGCCCACGACACCGTTGACCGCTGTAATGACGAAGATGCCGAACGCAATCGCACCGGCTAAAAGAAAACTCCGCCGCTTTTGGCGGCTCAAGTTGCGAAAGGCAATACGGGCTATGGCCATAGGAACCTCCGGAAAAAGGTCGAACGTGGAATAAATTGAGCGTTTAATCGCTCTGGATGGCTTTCAGGGGGGACACCTTCAAGGCCATCAAAACAGGAAAAATCCAGCTGACAAGACTTATGACCGCTAGCATGATGAGAGCCGTTAACAAAGGTCCCCCCGAAAGGTGGGGATAAAGTTTTGCTCCCCCAAAGATCAGCTTCATAAAGTCATTGGGGGCAGTAATTCCCGTGACTTGAAGCAGAATCAGCAGGAAAAAGCCTAAAAGGAGCCCTAAAGCTCCCGCCAGCACACTCACGGTTACGGTTTCTAAAATAAAGAGGTTGCGGATAAAGCTCTTTTGAGCCCCTAAGGCCCGCATGGTCCCAATTTCGGCGGTTCGTTCCATCACAGCCGCGATGAGGGTGTTCATAATAATGATGATAGACACAATGGAAAGCACCCAAATGACAATGTTGAAAATGAAAGAAATCGCCATGAAAATACCCGAGTCAGGTTGTGCGCTGTCGACCCAATCTTGCGCTTTGACCGGGAGCTTCTCCTTTTGAAAAATTTGATTCAAATGAAGGATAAAGGGAGCCGTTGCTACTCCGGGGTTGAGCTTAAGCAAAATGTAGTTCCAGGCCCCATTTTGGGTCGAGGCGGGATCTGCCTTGGCGGTTTTTGGCCCTAAGATGTTGTCGAGGCTGGAAAGGGAAACGGTTTTGGTCTGAGTTGACCCCACTCCGGTTACGGTTGACCCCGAAAAGAAATCCGCGTCCGAGATGTCTAATGCCGCTTTTTGCTGGGTATCAAACTTTAGGTCGGCTGGGGTGAGGATCGGTTTTCCTTGCAAGGCGCGAAGGGTGTTAACATCAACAAAGTTCGGTTGCATAAACGGGAAAGACCGCTCATTTCCGGCTTTAAACCGAAAAATTCCCACGATAGGAACATCACGAATCTTGAAACCCGCTTCGCCAAAATTGTTCAACTGGACATGATCGCCCACCTTGAGGTGAACATCATTCTCTTTTTCGAGGGTTTGGATGACCTTTTCATGGAGCATAATGCCGGTTTCTCCCGAAGCCAGTCGATGGCCTTGAAGGATGTCCACATTGTTGAAAGTCTTAAAGTAGCTTTGAGGGTCCACCCCAAAGGCCAGCCCGAAGTTTAAGCCGCCGCCTCCCAGGTTAAACATGACATAGGCCGAGATTTGACTGGTCAGCGAGCTAATGCCTGGTTGAGTTTTGACGGTAGCGTAGACCTTTTCGTAATCCTTCATCATGGGGAGAATCGGGGGGCCGTTGCCATTCCCCCCATTCGAAGCTCCAAAAATTCCTCCCCGAATTCCTTGAGGGCAAATCAAAACATTCCCTGTAAAGTTATCGGTAAAGGTTTTCTTGAGGCTTTCTTGGGCAGATGCCAAAATCGAATTCCCCACCACGTCGAGACCAATCGCCAGGGTAATGAGAATACCGACGAGGATGGTTTTAGAACGGTGCTGGGCAAGGTTGCGCCAAGCTATCCGGATGACGGAAGCCATAGGTCACTTTCCTTCCGTGCGACGGTTTTCGATGACCTGGCCGTCTTTCAGGCGGATCAGGTGATCGGCGATGTCGACGATTTTAAAGTCGTGAGTGGAAAAGATGAACGTGGTGGCTAAGTCTTGATTGATTTTTTTCATGAGCTGAATGATGGCTTCGCCCGTGGCAGAGTCCAGGTTGGCTGTGGGTTCGTCGGCCAAAACGATCTGAGGTTTGGTCACTAAGGCTCGGGCGATGGCGACGCGTTGCCGTTGACCGCCCGAAAGCTCGTTGGGGCGATTTTTGCGGCGATCACCAAGGCCGACTTCGCCAATCAAAAAGTCGATATAGTCGCGGTGTTCTTTGGTGATGCGGGGATTTTTGCCCAACAGGAGGGGGAACTCAATGTTTTCTTGCGCGGTGAGGACGGGGATCAGGTTAAAGGATTGAAAAATAAACCCAATGACCTGGTGGCGTAAGCGGGTGAGCTCGCGATCTTTGAGCTGAGAGACGGGCTGACCGTCCAAGAGGATTTCGCCGGAGGAAGGTGTGTCGATCAGGCCGATCATGTTGAGGATGGTCGTTTTGCCCGAACCGGAAGCTCCGGCGATCGAAATAAAGTCCCCCTTTTCAATCGAAAAGCTTACGCCTTTTACGGCCTCGACGGTGACTTTCCCTAGAGCATAATTTTTTTTCACGTCATTTAAATCCACAATTCCCACAATTCCCTCCTTAGCGAGAAAACCCCGCTTTTCGCAAGATCTACTATGCAGAACTCCAAGAAAAAGGAAAAGCCCCCAGCTTGAAGGAAGAAACCCAAAAGATTACAAATATTTAATCTTATGGTAGAGGAAACACATTCTTTTTGCTTGAGAATAGGGTGTTTCAAATTGACACAATGCTGGAGCGTTTGGGAAAGGGCTGGGGAAAAACGACTCAATCTCTTTCAAGGACTTCGTCTCGGAACGAAGGAAAATAACGAAATAGAGGTTTGACGTTATTGTGTCTTATTGTATATTCAAACAGGGTTTAGCTGAAGGATTCAGAAACCCGATTTTGTGATTTTGGAGGTCAGGAGTGTCAGAGAAGAACCCTCCCGAAAACGTTTCGACGGCTGAGGCCGACGCTTCCGAGACGGTGCTTTCCTCGGCGGAGTCTCTTGAGAAAAATGCCGAGCTCGACGCACTTCGCGCCGAATTAGACACCGCTCGCACCGAAAGTCAAGCCGTTCGCGCTGAACTGGAAACTGTCCAGAAAGAACTGGCTGAAACCAAAGATCAGCTGTTAAGAAAAGCGGCGGATTTTGATAATTATCGCAAACGCACCCTCAAAGAAAAAGAAGAATTGCGGCAGTTTGCCAACGGCGATTTGCTGACGGATCTGGTGCAAGTTCTGGATGATTTTGAACGAGCCATCAAATCATCGGAACAGGCGCGCGATTATGACGCCCTTCATACTGGGATTGTGATGATCGAAAGTCAGTTTGCGCAAATGCTGGAACGTAAGTACCACCTGAAGCGCTTTGATTCCGTGGGAGCTCCGTTTGATCCCCAACGTCATGAAGCTTTGAGTGCGGCTGGACCTCAAAATGGGGATTCTGTGGTCATCGAGGAATACCAACGTGGGTATCAGTTGCATGACCGCGTGTTACGTGCGGCAAAAGTTAGGGTGGGGTCTTCCCCCTCCGAAGCAGAGTCAGAGAGTCAACAAACTTCAGAAAACTAAACAAAAGGACGCGAAAGGAGCAAAATTATGGGTAGAATTATTGGCATCGACTTGGGAACCACGAATTCTTGCGTGGCAGTGATGGAAGGCGGACAGCCTGTTGTCATCGCTAACTCAGAGGGAATGCGGACGACACCCTCCATTGTAGGTTATACCAATAAAGAAGAGCGTTTGGTTGGTCAGCCAGCTAAAAATCAGA
>JAJXWL010000136.1 GCA_021781625.1 bacterium | reverse complement strand
GGATTTTTTTGGCGTTGTTTCGACTATGAGCGCTCATTCGCACATTGAAACGGCTCAGGCCGTTACAGATGTTACCTTGATTCAAGTTCATCGAGATCAATACGGTCTTCTGATTGAACGGAATGCCCCAGTAGCGATGAAAATTATTCAAGGCTTTTCCAAGCGGGTAAGATATTTAGACGAAGCTTTGACGAAGTTGACCTTCAAAAACACCTCTGAGGGCGACCCCGACATCCTCTATAAAGTTGCAGAATACTATGTTCGTCAAAGCAAGTATAACCAAGCTTTTTTTTCCTACTATCATTATGTCAAATCGAATCCTCAAGGAATTCATGCCGCTGCTGCGAAAGATCGCTTAGCCAAAATTAAGCCTTATGCGAAGACTGCGTATTTGGATCCTCCAAAGGACGAATTTACCCGGACCTACCCCAAAGATACGATGATTTTTGCTGAGGGTCAGACCGGGGATGAGTTGTATATCCTACAAAGGGGCCAGGTCAAAATCTCAAAGATTGTGGGTGACAAAGAAGTATTGTTAGCCATTTTAAAGCCTGGGGATATCTTTGGTGAAATGGCTTTGATCGATAGTAAACCTCGGTCAGCTTCGGCGGACGCGTATGAAGACGCCGTCTTATTGGCCGTGAACCGAGTCAACTTTGAGCGGATGGTGACGGCACAACCTCAAATCATTACAAGACTAACGACGCTTTTAGCTGAACGAATTTGGTTTATCTATAAACAATTGGCGAACGCTACACTAGAAAATCCCGTCGGACGTCTCTATGACGCTCTATTGATCCAACTCGAGAAGAATCGTGTTAACCTTCGCCCTGGCTTGAGTCATAGTTTTGCCTTTGGGCCCAAAGACCTGCTCAATATGGTGGGTTTTTCTAGCGCTGAAGGGAACGGTTTTATTCGTGAACTTTTAAAGACACCAGGTGTGAAGCTTATCGAAGATAAAATCACCGTGGGGGATGTCTCAGAAATCGAGAAGCAAGCCAAATATTTCCGGAAAATGGATCGTTTGGCCAAATCTAGGACTTCAAGATAAAGTGGACTAAAGTGGCCCCTTTGCCCCCCCAGCCATAAGGAGCATCTTGAAAACTCTCGACAGTCGGGGTTTGTGCTAAAATCTTTCGCACATTCTCTCGTTGGATTCCAAGACCTTTGCCATGAATCAAAACTACGTCCCGAAAACCTTTTTCAAACGCTTCGCGGAGATATTCCCGGACCACGGGACCAACTTCTTGAGGACGAAAACTATGCAGGTCAATTTCGGGACCAATGGGAACAACGACAGCATCTTCGTTGGAGTTGGGAAATTCTGAATCAGGCATAACAATAATATACAGCCACTTTTTCTGCAGTGTGTTGTCCCGATCCCGCTTTTTTTGATAAACTCAAGGCTATGAGTCGCGAAGAATTGCCTAAAGTCTATGCCCCGAAAGATTTTGAAGACCGAATTTACGATTTCTGGCTTCAAAATAAATTATTTGAACCCTCAAACTCTTCAGAACAACCCTTTACGGTTGTTATTCCACCCCCAAATGTGACAGGTGTCCTTCACATGGGACACGGTCTTAACAATAGTCTTCAGGATGCCTTGGTCCGCTATTGGCGCATGAAGGGCCGACCAACTTTGTGGGTGCCGGGGACTGATCATGCCGGTATTGCGACTCAACAGGTGGTCGAACGCCGTTTGGCTAAAGAAGGAAAAACCCGCCATGACTTAGGCCGTGAGAAATTTGTAGAACTTACTTGGGCCGTCAAGAACGAACATCATGCTGTCATTTCGAAACAGCTGCGCAAAATTGGTGCCAGTGTAGACTGGAGCCGTGAACGGTTCACGATGGATGAAGGCTTATCACGCGCTGTTCGGGAAGTTTTTGTACGCCTCTATGAAAAAGGGCTCGTGTACAAAGGGTTCTATTTGGTGAATTGGGACCCGGAAGCCCAAACAGCCATAGCTGACGATGAAGTGGAATACAAAGAAGTGAATGGGTTTTTGTATCATATTCGTTATCCATTTGCCGACGGCTCTGGTTTTGTTCAAATTGCGACAACAAGGCCTGAAACCTTATTAGGCGATACTGCGGTGGCAGTTCACCCTGAGGATGAACGCTACCAAGGCTTGGTGGGCAAAACCCTGAAACTCCCCATTGCTGAGCGAGAGATTCCTTTAATTGCGGATGGCTTTGTTGACCGGGAATTTGGAACTGGTGCGGTCAAGATTACCCCAGCCCACGACCCGAATGACTTCGAAGCCGGGCATCGGCACCAGTTACCACAGATCAATATTTTGAACCCCGATGGCACTCTGGGCCCCAATGTTCCCGAAAGATACCGGGGTCTCACCACGGTCAAAGCTCGTAAATTGATTATTGAAGAACTGACGGAACAAGGGTTTTTTGTGGCCCAAGAACCTCATAAACACCAGGTGGGGCATGGTTACCGCTCGGGAGCTGTTATTGAACCGTACTTGTCGGAACAATGGTTTGTCCGGATGAAGCCCTTGGCAGAAAAGGCTTTAGACGCTTTACATCAGGATGAAATTCGGTTTTACCCCCAGCGCTGGGAACACACCTACGTCCACTGGATGGAAACGATTCGTGACTGGTGCATTAGCCGTCAGCTCTGGTGGGGACACCAGATTCCTGTTTGGACTTGCCAAAGCTGTCATCACGACAATGTTAAAACCGAAGCCCCTCAAAAGTGCGAAAAGTGCGGTTCCACGGAACTGGTTCAAGAGTCTGACGTCTTAGATACTTGGTTCTCGAGCTGGTTGTGGCCGTTCTCGACCTTGGGCTGGCCCGAGAAAACCCCTGACTTCGAGCGCTTTTACCCCACCTCGGCCCTGGTTACCGCCTATGACATTATCTTCTTCTGGGTAGCTCGTATGATTATGGCCGGTAAAGAGTTTACCGGCAAAGCTCCCTTCCGGGATATTTATATTCATCAGCTGGTTCGCGACAAGCAAGGACGAAAAATGTCCAAGTCGCTCGGCAACGGCATCGACCCCTTAGAAATTGTCGATGAGTTTGGTGCGGATGCGTTGAAGTTTACCCTGGTGTACATGTCGGCCCAGGGGCAAGACATCCTGTTGGACAAAGAAGGCTTTCGTCTGGGGTCCAAGTTTGCCAATAAAGTCTGGAATGCCAGCCGTTATCTTTTGATGAACTTGCCCGATGAAGGGTTGTTAGAGTCTGAGCAAGTACGCTGGACCAAAGTGGACAGGTGGCTGTTGACTCGACTGAATACCACGATTCGCGCCGTGGATGAAGCCATGGCTTCGTACAAGTTCAACGACGTGGGGCATGCGATTTATGAATTCTTCTGGAATGACTTTTGTGATTGGTATATCGAAGCAACAAAACGTGACTTGTCGAGCGATAATGTCGAACTCCGACGTCAAGCTGCCACCAAACTCTTAACGATTTTAGAAGAAGCTTTGCGGTTGATGCACCCTTTCCTCTCGTTCTTGACAGAAGAAATTTCTCAGAAATTGCCACGTCATGCCCCTAACTTGGTCACAGCCCCATACCCTGTGACAGAGCCATCCCGGGAAGATTCCGAAAGTGCGCAAGCCATGCAAGTTCTGCAGGAAATTGTTTCGGGGGTAAGGGCCTTACGCAGTGAGTTTACGATTCCCCCAGAAAAAGAACTCAAAGTTGTTTTGGCGGTAGCTGCTGAACACACAGCACTGTCCTTTTTGAAAGAAGAAGAATCGCTTTTGAAATTCTTTTTGAACGCCGAGTCCTTTAATTGGACCGAAATGGGTACCAAACTCGCTGGGGCTGTCAAGGTGATTGGGAACGGTTGGGAAGTCCAGGTGTTTGTCAAAGAATTAGTGGACGTCCCCAAAGAACGGGATAAACTGCAAAAAACGATTGAGAAAACCCGTAAGTACGTTCAAACGATCGAAGCCAAGTTGGACAATGCCGCCTTTACAGCAAACGCCCCCGCCGAAATCATCCAAGCGGAACGGACCAAGCGTGACGAAGCGGCTTCAACCCTTGTACGTTTAGAGGCGTACTTAGAGGATTTACGTTAATTGAAGTTCATGATTGGCTTGTTTTTAGCTTCAATTTGCAGTGTTTCTCTTTTCGCGCTAAGCCCAGATAAGTACGAGATTGCTTTGGATTTAGCTGTTGGTAATGTAGGGGGCAACCTCTCTCAGAGAATTGAAAATTCTTTAAATCCCACACCAGACCAAATCCAAGATGTGCTTTTTTCAGCTGAAGGGAATTGGTACCTTACGCCCTACTTGGGGGTGGAGTGTATGGCTGGGTTTGGGTTTATTCAAGCAAGCTCAGCTCAGACTAAACCTTTAAACGTTGTGGATGAACAATTTTTTCAGTTTGGTCCAGTACTTCGAGGCATTATCAATATTAGTCCCATTGATTCTCTGACTTTCGACGCCAGTGCTGGCTTGTCCTTGACTGCCATGGAGTGGGATAATTCTTTTTCCTCGCTCTTTTCTTTCCCCCTAGCTACCATTTCGACGGTACCGAGTTTATATAGCCGGATTGGAATCAAATACCGTAGAAATAATTTTTTTGATGGACTCTCCTTATGTTATCAAAATCTTCCTGAAAGCCTTTCCAATGGGAATAGCTTTTCCGGGGACTCTTGGTCTGCTCAGTTTACGATTGGCTTTGCAGAATAAATTAAGCTTAGATTTTAAGCTTCTTCATGAAGAGACTGACGCTTGGCCGTGATGAGTTCGACGATTCCGGGGTCGGCCAAGGTGGTCAGGTCCCCGAGCTCTGTATATTCCTGTGCGGCTAGCTTTCGTAGTACGCGGCGCATAATCTTTCCCGAACGCGTTTTGGGGAGCCCGGGTACAACGAGAATGCCATCTGGAATCGCTATGGGACCAATATGATGTCGGACCTCGTTGCGAAGTTCACCGACAATTTCGGGGGTTTCTTCCCAGCGTTCTTTCAGAACGACAAAGGCAAAAATTCCTTGTCCCTTAATTTCGTGAGGAATGGGAACCACAGCCGCTTCGGAACAACCAGGGTGGCTGACTAAAGCACTTTCGACTTCTGCGGTGCCCATACGGTGACCAGAGACATTGATAACATCGTCCACGCGTCCAGTGATCCAATAGTACCCGTCTGCATCCCGCCGACAACCGTCACCAGTAAAGTAAACTTGGGGGTAGGGCCTGAGGTAGGTGTTGAGAAACCGCTGATGGTCTCCATGAATGCTCCGGCTCATGCCGGGCCAAGGATTTTTGATGGCCAAAAGACCACTGACCTCATTGCCAACGAGTTCATTCCCTTTTTCGTCTAAGAGTACGGGCTCAACACCGTAAAAGGGCAAAGTGGCTGAACCGGGTTTTAAGGGAGTAACGCCCGCCAGTGGAGTGATCATGATTCCACCGGTTTCGGTTTGCCACCACGTATCCACGATGTCGCACCGTGCTTCCCCCACGACTTCATGATACCATTTCCAGGCTTCGGGGTTGATGGGTTCGCCCACACTCCCTAAAACTCGTAAACTCGTTCGTTTATATTTGGTGACCCAGGACGTATTTTCACGAGCAATTGAACGAATTGCCGTGGGGGAAGTGTAAAACTGGGTGATTTGAAGCCGATCTACCATTTCCCAGTAACGTCCGGCATCTGGATACGTGGGGATGCTTTCAAAGAGGACAGTCGTTGCGCCGTTGGCCAAGGGGCCA
>JAJXWL010000135.1 GCA_021781625.1 bacterium | reverse complement strand
GAAACGTTGAGTCCGCAGGACACCTTTCGTTTTGTGAACTCGTTTTTAAAACGCATTGGGCCCTTGATCCGTGAAAACGGCGGCTTCGTGGATAAGTACCTCGGTGATGGGTTTATGGCCTTATTTCCAGGCGACCCCGACCAAGCCGTACGGGCGGCCTTGGCGATTCGACGCGAGCTTCAAAACTTTAACCAGCTTCGTGAGCAAAAAAAACGTAAACCCATCCAAGTTGGTATAGGAATTCATGGGGGTATTCTCATGCTGGGCACCATTGGTGAAAACCGGCGCATGGATTCCACCGTGATTTCAGACACCGTGAATACCGCCAGCCGGCTAGAAAGTCTTACTAAAATTCATAGTCACGATATTCTGATCTCGGATGAAATCGTGAAAAGCCTTCAAAACCCTACGGTCTTTGTGCTGGAGTTTGCCGGGGCACAAGAAGTCAAAGGCCGCACCCGAAAGGTTCTCGTGTACAAAGTTCTCAATATTCTTGATTGACACCGGCCCCAAGTGGTCAGATATTCAATAAATGGGAATTTCATTACTTTTTATAGGCCTTCTATTTTTTGTCGCCCACTCCTTGGTGTTTCTCTTTAAACGAACCAAAATTCCTGATGTCTTTTTTTTGATTCTTTTGGGGTTTATAGCTGGCCCCCTGCTGGGCTTCATTAATTTGAAAGACTTTGGCCAAGTTGGTAATGTCTTAAGTACCTTTGCCTTAGTCCTGCTGTTATTTGAAGGGGGAACGCATCTTAGTCCAAAAACTCTATCTCAGTCCTTAAAAGGAACAATGGGTCTAACGCTGGCGACTTTTTTTGCGACGGTCGCCTTAGCGGCAAGTGTGAGTTACTTTTTTATGGGATTCACCGTCATAGGGGCCTTAACCTTGGGAACCATCTTGGGCGGTATTTCACCAGCGGTGGTGATTCCCTTAGCCAAATACTTAGGCCTGTCGGATAATAACCAAACCTCTGTCATTTTAGAATCTGCCGTGACCGACGTGCTTTCCATCATCCTCACGTTTACTCTGATTAACGCAAGCACTGGTCAGCACTTTGAAGTCGGACCTATGATCGGTCAGATCCTCTCAGCTTTTCTCTTTGCGGTCATCATCGGCTTGTTAGGTAGCCTCGTATGGATCTTAGTCCTCAATTCCATTCGCGTGATTCCCAACACAGTTTTTTCAACCTTGGCTTTCGGTCTGGTTCTTTATGGCCTTACCGAGTTTCTTGGTTTTTCTGGAGCCTTTGCCACCTTAGCTTTTGGCTTTGGTTTGACTAATCAGGTCGAGCTAGGGTTTCACAAACTCCCCTTAGTCAAAAACGGTAACCCGGCCAGTCTGACTGAAATGGAAATGGGGTTTTTTAGCGAGGTAACGTTCTTGCTCAAAACCTTCTTCTTCTTTTATTTAGGAATTTCGTTCCAATGGCAGGGGTTGAGCGCCCTACCTTACGTTTTGGTGTTTTTAGTCGCTTTATTTGTGGTACGGCCCCTCTTAACGGGGTTCTTTTTACGACGAAAGGCTGGCAAACGTGAGGGTGCCCTGATCTCTGTCTTGGTTTCTAAGGGCTTAGCCTCGGCGGTGTTAGCCTCGATCCCCTTAGCTCGCGGCATGACGGATGGTCAACATATCGAAAACTTTACCGTGATTGCCGTCATTCTTAGTGTGGTATTCACCTCGGTCATGGTTCTCTTGGTTGAAAAAACACCAGTCGCCAAACTTTACACTGGACTTTTTAAGTCCCCTAATAGTGCTCAAACCGAAACACCTTGACATATTCGGGGAGCCCCCAAAACACGGGCCCCTGAATATCCGAGGGATGATGATGCGATTCATAGATCATAGAATCTCGAATTCTATCCACACGTCCCACGACTACATCAGAATCATCCACTCGACTAATCGTTTTTTGGAGGGTTTTCAAATACGACTCTAGTTCTGTTTGGCGGTCTAACGTGATCACCACGAGAAACTTACCCAAACCCGCCGGAGGCTTGATGGGATACCAGCCATGATCGGGGATATCGTACCAACGCCCCGGTTGGACCACCGTCTGAGACAAGATCGTGATAAAACCCTTGGTGTTTTCAGCTAAAACATACAAGAAGGCGGTCTGGTCTGCTTCAAGATGAATTTGTAAATTTTGCCCATCTCGTAGGTAATGCATTTCATACACATTCAGGGGCAGTTCTTCGACTGTACCTGCGTCATTTCGAAAAACGGCCATTCGCCACGATAACCCTTCCGCAAAGAGGGACGTTGGCAACAGAACAAGTGGCCAGAGAAAGAGCCCCAAACAGAAAAACCACTTTCCAATCCTCGATTTTTTCACCACGGGTCCTCCTTAAGGGGCGACTTTCAAATGAAAAACATTCGCGATGCCATTCAGTAGGAAGTTCACTCCAATGGCCGCAATAAAGATGTACATTATCCGCGATATCACAAGACTGCCAAAACGCCCTAAGACCTTATGAAGCAGAGAAGAGCCGCGCAAGATTACCCAAGACAAGGCCATTGCTGAGGTCAGAGAAATTAAGGCGATCAGCCATCCGTCGCGGTCCAAGATTAAAATCGAGGTGACTATGGCTCCGGGCCCTACGAGTAGGGGAATAGCTAAGGGCACTACCCCCATTTCTAAAACCTTATCCCCCGAAAGAGCATCATGGTGCTGGGAAGGGGATAGGATTCGTTGAACAGCGATCACCGTGAGCAAAATGCCCCCCGCGATTCGAAATTCATCGATGGTGATTTGAAAAAAATAGAGAAGAATACCTTTTCCGGTAAAGGTTAAAACCAGCAAAGTCACAAAGCCGGCCGCAATGGCTGTGTCGAACAACCGCTTTCGCAAGCGGTCGTCTAAGCCTTCCGTGTATTCTAAAAAAATGGGAACATTGCCCAGCGGGTTGAGAATCGCGATCAACGCCAAGGTTGAATTAAAAATCAGCGTCCAGGTGTTCATGATTCTCAGTGAGCTTACTCAGATTTGCCCTTCTCCAGCAAGCCTTGAAATTCATCTTCCCACACATAATACGATTCAGCGGCCAAAGATCCGTCCTTGTAATACCGGACATAAGGAATCGCGTGGCTTTTAAAGACATTTTCTTTGAACTGTCGAATTTCATTGAATCGTTTGTGTTTGTCGTAAACCAATTGAAACACTTTGGCGTCGGGGTACTCGTCTTTGAGCCAAGACGCCATGTCCACCCACTCTGGGCACCAACCTTGTGTCATAACTACCGCCACCTTGGCGGCGGCTTGGGTGATGGCCGAGGGAAATTCTTTATTTTTAAAGAGTTCATCCAGAATTTCGTCGGGAATATTTTGAGGTTTAGCCATAAAAACTCCTGTTGAATTGAATTTATATAGTAACTCTGTCACCTAGGATTCTGAAATTCGATAATTTCTGAATTGTATCGCTTGACAGAATAATGCGCCTTGAGTCACAATAAAAGCATCTGAAGAACGGACAATGTCCTTTCCAGGAACCCCAGCCGGTCGCCCACGTTGGCGGCCTCCTATCCAGAGGTGCTCTGATGGAGAAGAGAATCGGCGTCGTCGCCGTCGTCATACAAAACCGCGAAAGCGCGAAGACGTTCAATTCGATCCTGGGCGAGTTTCATGACATGATTCTGGGCCGACAGGGACTGCCCCTGCACGCACGGAACCTTCATGTAATTTCGCTGATCGTCGAAGGTACCACGGATGAGATTGGCGCCATGACCGGTAAAATCGGCCGCTTGGCGGGTGTTCAGGTGAGGTCCGTTCTGACGAAAGGAGACACCGATGAACGCCGCAACTCTCTCGAAAACCTTCATTGACCGGGACAAGCTCTACTCCCTTCTGGACGGAAAAATTCCCACTGAGACCGAAGTCTCGACTCTTTTAAATAAGGCCCTCAAACTCAAAGGGTTAGACTTAGAAGATGTGGCCACTCTTTTACGTGTCCAAGACCCCGCAACGATCCACCGCATTCAAGAGACTGCCCACCAGGTCAAAGAAATTATCTATGGAAAACGGCTCGTTTTGTTTGCCCCCGTATATACAGGCAATAAATGCTCCAACTCGTGTACGTACTGTGCCTTTCGCCAAGAAAACACGACCCTGAAACGGACCGTTCTGACCAACGCACAAATTGAAAACGAAGTTCGCTTTTTATTAAAGCAGGGGCATAAGCGGATTTTGCTGATTTGTGGCGAAGACGCCGAAAGCACGGTAGACGACTTTATCGCAGGGATTCGCACGGCCTATAGCGTCAAAGAAGGCAAGGCCTCGATTCGCCGTATTAACGTCGAAATCGCCCCGTTGAGTGTTGAGGATTTCCGAAAGCTAGCCGAAGAGAAAATCGGAACCTATATCTGCTTTCAAGAAACCTATGACCCCATCCAGTATAAGAAGTACCACCTGAAAGGGCCCAAGGCCGACTACGAAAACCGCCTTTACGTCATGGACCGAGCCATGGAGGCCGGCATTCAAGACGTGGGAATCGGAGCCTTGTTTGGCCTAGGCGACTACCGCTTTGAAGTGTTGGCCATGATGGAACACGCCCGGCACCTGGAAGAAAAATTCGGCTGTGGGCCGCATACGGTATCGGTACCCCGCATTGAACCCGCAGAGGGCGCCCCGGTAGCCAACCATGTCCCCCACCCTGTTTCGGACGATGATTTTAAGAAAATTGTCGCGTTAATCCGCATCGCTTTACCGTATACCGGGATCATCCTGTCTACCCGCGAAAACGAAACCATCCGCAAAGAGCTGTTTCAGTATGGGATCAGCCAAATTTCCGCTGGTTCCCGCACCAACCCCGGAGCCTACGCCGAAGACGGCGGCGATACCGGAGCTCAGTTTGCCTTGGGCGATCACCGCACCTTAGAAGAGGTGATCTCGCAATTAATTGACGATGAGTACGTTCCCAGCTTTTGTACTGGCTGTTATCGCAAAGGCCGTGTCGGGGCCGACTTTATGGACTTGGCCAAACCAGGACTCATCAAAGAGTTTTGTCTGCCCAACGGCTTATTCACCTTTCGCGAATACCTCAATGATTACGCCACCCCCGAGGTCCGCGATCGTGGCCTTGCCCTGATGGAAAAAATCACCGCCAATGTGGGCAAAGCTTCCATCGAAAAGAAAATCCGCGACAATGTGGCTAAAATTGACGCCGGTGAACGGGACGTTTATCTATGACCACGGTCACCGACCCTAACGCCATCGTCCAGTATTACCGAACTGCTTCGACAGGAGCGCTGATTCAGCGTGCAGACGAATTGTGCCGTTCGATCCACGGCAATAAAGTGTGGTTGCGCGGGTTGGTAGAGTTTTCTAACTTTTGCGGGATGGACTGCCAATACTGTGGTATTCGCCATTCTAACTCTAAAGTCGACCGCTATAGACTAACCCCCGAACAAATCATCGACTTGACGGTGCAAGGGTACGAAGCGGGACTTCGGACGTTTGTTCTTCAAGGAGGCGAAGACCCCTGGTTTACCGCCGACCGAATGGCCCAGGTTTTAGACGGTATTAAATCCCGCACCAAGGGTGAAGCCGCCGTGACCTTAAGTCTGGGTATTCGGTCCCGTGAAACCTTTCGATTATGGAAAGACGCAGGGGCCGACCGGTATTTGATGCGCTTTGAAACTTCGGACCCGGAACTTCACGCCCGTCTTCGGTGCGGAGTTTCGCTAGAACGCCGACTCGAAGCCCTAGACGACTTGCGTGACTTGGGCTGGGA
>JAJXWL010000134.1 GCA_021781625.1 bacterium | reverse complement strand
AGTCACACTGGGCGGAATTCCTGGCTCGCGAAAAGTTTTCGGTGGGACTGAGTTGGGATGGTCCACAAGAATGTCATGACGCCTACCGCCGTAAGACCAAAGGAGGATCTTTTTCTGCGGTCCAGAAGGCTTATCGGTTACTGCGCGAACACGGCGTTTTCATCAATGTCCTTTGCGTCCTGCACGACCGTAACGTCACCGAACCCGACCGGGTTTGGGCCTTCTTTCGAGAAGAAGGCGTGAGGTACCTTCAGTTTTTGCCCTATGTGCCCCCAGAGGGGGCCCCCCCCAAGCAATTGGGCGATTTTTTGTGCCGGATTTACGACCTTTGGCTTCACGATGGGGTGGGAAAAATGGTGATTCAAACCTTTGATGAAGCGCTCAGGCCCTTGGCCGGCGTCGACCATGCCTTGTGTGTTCACCGTCCCGAATGCGGCGATGTTCCCGTTTTGGAGCACGACGGGGGGTTTTATGCCTGCGATCACTTTGTCGACCCCGCACACCTCTGGGGCAACCTCAAAACAGAAACTTTAGCCTCATTAGCGGCTGACCCTCGGCAAGCGGCTTTTGGCCAAGCCAAACGAAACTTACACCCCTCCTGTCAAACCTGCGACGTCCTAGAGTTTTGCCATGGGGGCTGTCCCAAAGACCGCGTCGAAGGCCTTAATCGTCTGTGTCCGGCCTACCAACAGCTCTTTCGTCATGTACGGCCCGGGCTCACCGCCCTAGCCCGGCACCTCAAAACCGGCACCCCTTTGCGCCATTTTTCCTACCCTTGATTTTTCCTATTTCTGAATTTTGTAACGCTTGTGGGCTTGGATTGTGTGAAATTCAGCGCGCTGAAGGAGCACCTATGTTTCGTAAATCCCATTTCCGCTTGGCGGCCTTTGCCGGTATGGCTTTTGCCGCTTTCCTGGCGGCGAGTCCGCTTGCCGCTGAATCGGCCCCGGTTCAAGTTCCCCAGGGCCTGTTAGACGTTCAAAACGCTTTTCGCAATGTGGCTAAACACGTTTTGCCCAGTGTGGTGGAAATTCTCACCACGTCTGTCGTTCAACAAACGGCACCACAGTTTCCTACTTTTCCCAACTTTCCGAATACACCGGAATTTCGCTATTTCTTTGGGCCCAACTTTCCAAACTTTGGGGGCCCCCAACAGCCTCAAAAAGAAAGAGTTGAAGGATTGGGCAGCGGGGTAATGATTCGCCGCAACGGCCCCACGGTCTATGTTTTGACCAACAACCACGTTGTTCACGGGGCCAAAACCATTGAGATCACCCTGAATGACGGACGAAAATATCATGGAAAAATTGTGGGAACCGACCCACGACGTGACCTCGCCCTAGTATCGTTTGACGCCAAAAACGACCCCGGCATTGTCCTGGCCAAACTGGGCAATTCGGATGACGTCCAAGTCGGCGACTGGGTTTTGGCCATCGGGAACCCCTTGGGTCTGGACTTTACAGTCACTCATGGTATCGTGAGCGCCTTAGGCCGTCACGGAGGCCCTAACAACGAAGATATGGACAGCTACATTCAGACGGATGCACCCATCAACCGGGGCAATTCCGGTGGAGCCCTCGTAAACTTGGAAGGTGAAGTCATTGGAATCAATACTTGGATCGCCACACCCAACGGCGCCAACGTTGGTCTTGGGTTTGCCATCCCGATCAACGAAGCCAAACGGCCAATCCAAGAATTCTTAACGAATGGTAAAGTCACCTATGGATGGCTCGGAGCCTTGGTCAGTGACATTTCGCACGAAGCGGCCAAAGCCCTAGGTCTGAGTTCAACCGAAGGTTCGTTTATCCCCAGTGTCTTTGACCACTCCCCGGCCGAAAAAGCCGGAATCGAACCCGGTGATTTTGTCACCGCCATTAACGGCAAAAAAATCTCGGGAACCAATGATCTGGTTCAAACCGTTGGCAATCTCCCTGTGGGACAAAAGGCCACCTTTACCCTCATTCGGGACGGAAAAGAACTCACCAAGACCGTGACCATCGAAGCCCGTGCTAAAGAATCTGAAGTGGCTAAGATGCGCTTATGGCCGGGACTCGACTTGGTCATGCTGAGTGAGGATGTCCGTGACCAGTTGAATATTCCCAAAGATGAACACGGCGTTGCCGTGGCGCAAGTGGAACCACACTCCACGGCGGACATCGCAGGGTTAAAGACAGGTGACGTCATCGACAAGGTCAACGGTCACCAAGTCCACAACCTGTTGGAGTTCTACCGAGAGTTCAATGCTGACCCGCACAACGTCACCCTAGGCTTTATGCGCCAAGGGGTACAGTTGAGCATCGGCATGTCGCGTTAAGGTGGCATGAAGCGAGCTTAAGAAGCCGGGGTACCAAAAAGGTGCCCCGAAATCTTAACGCCCATCAAGGTGCCCTGAAAATCTGGCCGGCCGGGGTCTTCTCCGGCCGCTCCTGCGATCACAAAAAGCGGCACCAAATGTTCACTGCGGGGATGAGATTCTCTTCCCCCTGGAGCACTAGCCCACCCAGACAGCGCTTTTTTTCGTTCTTCAGGGTTGCTAATTGCTACGGTTTGGGCCAGCCATTGGTCAAACTCGGCCGAAGCCTGACCTGCGCGGTTTTCACCACCCATCAGTCCTCGCATATTGTGGTAGCTCATTCCCGATCCCAAGATCAAAACCCCTTCCTGGCGCAACGGAGCTAAAGCCCGACCGATTTCAAAGTGTGTCGCAGGGTCTAGCCCTTTCACGAGTGACAGCTGAGCTACAGGGAGCTTGGCCTCGGGAAACGCCACCATTAAAGGGACAAACGTACCATGGTCATAACCGCGTTGAGTTTCGCGAGCAGGAGAAAACCCGGCTTGACGCAAAAGGTCTTCGGTGCGCGCGGCCACGTCGGGAGCCCCCGGCGCCGACCACTTCAGGGTATAGGTATGGGGAGGAAACCCATAGTAGTCATACAGCATCCCGGGGGCTTGGCCAAAATGCACCGTTGGGGCAGTTTCTTCCCAATGGCCAGAAATTACCAAAATGGCTTTGACCCGATTCCGGTAGGCCGCACCCAATTGTTCTAAGTAGGCTCTCAGCCTAGCATGGCCTTCTCCGTCCCCAAAGGCGTCCTCCAGAACGTTCCAGGGGCCGCCACCATGGGGGAGGTAAATGACGGGCAACTTGTCTGTATCGTTTGAATTTGTTTTCATTCTTTCAAAATACGATACCTGGACGCACTCGTCCAATCCGCTACGATTTGCCTTTTTCTTTGGCTCTTCGTAATCTATGGTCATGGGCAAACAAGCAGTCGTTTTAGGAGCCGGGTTTTCTGGTCTTGCGGTAGCCAGCCTGCTCCAACGTCAAGGTTGGCAGGTCACCCTCTGGGAAAAGAACCCCGAAATCGGCGGCAGGGCCCGCCTGTGGAGCCAAGGGGGCTATCACTTTGACATGGGCCCCTCGTGGTACCTGATGCCCGAAGTCTTTGCGCGTTTTTTTGCTCTCTTTGGAAAGACCCCAGAAGACTACTACGGTTTGACCAAGCTCAAAAACCAGTACCAAGTTTTTTTCGAGGGCCTCCCCTCCGCTACAGTGACGGACAACCTTTCGGCCACCAAGAGCTTGTTTGAAAGTTTTGAACCCGGTGGAGCTGACAAACTGGACAGCTTTTTGGCCGAAGCTAAGCTGAAATATGACACCGCCATGGACGGGTTTTTGTATAAAGACTACCGCCACCTAGGGGATTTTCTCAACTGGACAGTGCTCACCAAAGGGCCAGGTTTAGGCTTAACGGGGTCGCTGGACAAGTTTGTCGCTAAACGGTTTCAAGACCGTCGTTCGCGGCAAATTCTCGAATATGCCATGGTGTTCTTAGGTTCCAGCCCCTCGAATGCCCCGGCGTTGTATTCCCTGCTTAGTCACGTGGACTTGAACTTAGGCGTTTGGTTCCCCCAGGGGGGCATGAACGGGGTTGCTCAAGGGCTGGCCCGGCTGTTTACCGAAAACGGCGGCACGCTGATCACGGGCAAAGAAGCCGCTGGACTCACCGTTCGCCACGGCCGGGTCGAACGAGTTCGGGCCGTCGATGGTGACGAACTCCCCGTCGATTTAGTCGTCAACACCGCCGATTACGCTTGGAGCGAAACCCATCTCTTGGAGCCCCCCTGGCAAAGCTACTCGGCAGCCTATTGGAACAGCCGCGTCTTAGCCCCCAGTATGTTCCTAGCTTTTCTGGGTGTGCGTAAACAACTCCCGGAATTAGAACACCACAACCTGTACTTTAGCGCAGACTGGAACCAACACTTTAAAAGCATTTTCGAAACCCCTGCCTGGCCCCAAAACCCCTGCTTTTACCTGTCCGCCATTACCAAGACCGACCCCAGCATGGCGCCTCAGGGTGCCGAAAATCTCTTTTTGCTAATACCCGCCGCCAGCGGTCTTCCCGATAGTGACGAGTTTCGGAGCGACTACCTCGACAAAGCCCTTCGCCATGTCGAGGCGGTCACTCACACCAGTTTTCGTGACAGCATTGAAGTTCAGAGGGTCTTTTCGCAACGGGATTTTGAGTCTGATTATCACGCCTGGAAAGGAACCGGGTTGGGCTTGGCCCACACGCTTTTTCAGACCGCGATTTTTCGGCCAGCTCGTCGCAGCCGCAAAGTGGGAAACCTCTTTTACACGGGGCAATACACCCACCCCGGCGTTGGCGTTCCCATGACCCTGATTTCGGCTCAAGTCACGGCACAAGTGATCGGAAGGAGCCTTCGACCATGAGCCCCATTCCCGACCCGCAACAAAAGTTGTTTCGCAAAGGGAGCCGTACATACTTCTTTTCCAGCCTTTTTTTTCCGCCCTCGGTACGGCGAGAAGTGACCATTTTGTACGGTTTTGTTCGTAAAGCCGATGACTTTGTCGACTCCAAGCCCGCCGACCCAGAAGCGTTCTTTGCGTTTCGACGTCGCTACGAACTTGCCCGAGATGGGGTTCCCTCGGGGGACCCGGTGATTGACGACTTTGTCGAACTGGCTCGTCAACGGCAGTTCGATCCCGCCTGGACCGAAAGCTTTTTTGACGCCATGCAGTCAGACCTGACTCCCCAGCCTTACGAAACCTTAAATCAGCTTTTAGGTTACATTTGGGGCTCGGCAGAAGTGATTGGCCTGTACCTCTGTCAAATTTTGGAGCTCCCCCCCATGGCACACGCCGCCGCTTGCCGGTTAGGCCGAAGCATGCAGTACATCAACTTTTTGCGGGATATTGCCGAAGACTGCACGCTGGGAAGACGCTACCTTCCCCTAGCGGACTCGGGCTTGACCGAGCTGTCGCCAGAAAGTGCTCAAGCTGACCCCGACCGCTTTGCGACCTTTTTTCGTTCCCAGGCGAAGCTGTACCGAGATTGGCAAGAAGAAGCCACGGCAGGATACGGTTGGATCCCCCGCCGCTACCTGATCGCGATCAAAACAGCTTCGGACCTGTACAACTGGACAGCCCGCGTTCTTCAAAAAAATCCGCAACTTGTCTGGCGACGCAAAGTGAAGCCTTCGTTGCCTCGGGTTTTATTCACAGCTTTTTTAAACCTTTTTTACTTTCCTAAAGCACCGTGTACTTACCTCAAAGAAGCCCCCACCAAATTTGGAGAAGCTTCTACATGAAAAAACATACGTATTCCCTGATCGCTTTGGCGGTGATCGCTGTGCCGTTTGGCTTTTCGTTTGACCCTCGGTTGCACTTTTGGACTCATTGGCCTGCGATGTTCGCGTCTATTCTTGTCGTGGGTTTTCTGTTTGTCCTGTGGGATATC